>DASZWG010000345.1:0-11506 GCA_035546675.1 Mucilaginibacter sp.
TACAAGCAATTATAATAATAACAATATGTGAACCAAATTGTACAATACCGGGCGCGGAGGGAAATGGAGATGATGGTTTAGTGAATAAATGACGATCTCATGCTCCTGAGCATCATCCATTTGCGGAATTCCCTGATAAGCTTTGCAAAATTGATCGTGAGTTTCATAGCAACACTTTTACAAAAGTAAAAATAGTACAGTTATGTAATGTTAGCATAACCGGGATATTATTTTTCTGTTAAAGGATTTTGCTTAAAAGTTTATACAAAAATGACTTAACGACCACATGATTTTAGGCCTGTTACGTAATTTTACCGCATGAGAGCATATTTTACGAGGTTGTTGCAATACGATCATCATACCAACCTGCAGATCGTTGATCTGATACTAAAAACCGGGAACACTGAAAAACCTGTTCAATTAATGGCGCACATGCTGGCGGCCCAGCAAATTTGGCTATCGCGCTGTAAAGGCGAACCGGCTATCGGCGGAGCGCTCTGGCCCGACTGGCCGGCTGAAACGCTGGGCGGAATTATCGAAAATAATTACAAGGGGTGGATAAATTTCCTCAATTCGCCCGGTGCGGATGATTTTAACCGTATGGTGAGTTATAAAAATCTGAAAGGGGAAGGCTTTGAAAATACATTGAGCGATATCATGGCGCACCTTATCAATCATGGTACGCACCATCGTGCACAGGCCGGTCAGCACCTGCTGCTGGCGGGCGCCGAAAAGCTTCCCGTTACCGATTATATTTTTTATATACGGGAATTGCATTGACGCTTGCCGTCAATTATATTACTTTTGACGCGTAAACGCTATACCCTATGAGAGTTTCTTTCGTTATTATCCTGATGGCTCTGGCATTCTGCTCATGCTCCGATAACACCAAACAGGAAAAAGACCAGTTGAACGCGATACTTAAAGTTCACGATAAGGTGATGGACAATGATGATGTCCTGATGAAAAGCAAAATGAAGCTGGACAGCCTGCTTAAGGTGAAAACCATAAAAGACACGACCGAGATCAAGGCGCTCGATGTAAAGCTGGCTGCGGCAGAAGACTCTATGGAGGACTGGATGCACAAGTTTGAGCCTGATCCTGCGGGGAAATCGCACGACGAGATCATGCAGTATCACAGTGATCAGAAAAAGCAGATCATGGCAGTGGACTCGGTGATGAACCAGGCCATCGGCGAAGCAAATCAATACTTTTCTAACCATAAATAATTATGAAAAAGCTGGCATTAGCCGCTTGTGTCGTCACGATATGGAGCGCATGCAAATTCAATTCAAACGATAAAAAGATACTTCCCATCTATGGCAGCCGCAAAACCGCCACCCGCGTGGTAAACGGCAAAACGGAAACTGACACCATTTATCAAACCATTCCCAAATTCAAATTCGTAAACCAGTACGGCGACAGTATCACCAACAAAAGCCTGGACGGCGATATTTACGTAGCCGATTTCTTCTTCACCTCCTGCCCCTCCATTTGCCCGGTAATGCACCGTAATATGCTGAAGGTGTATAATACCTTTAAAAATGTGGGCGATTTCAAAATACTTTCGCATACGATAGACCCGAAGCATGACAGCGTGCCCGTGCTGAAACGCTATGCCGACAAGCTTGGCGTTACCGGCAATACCTGGTGGTTTTTGCAGGGCAAAAAGGACTCGACGTATAAGATCGCCCAAAACAATTACCTGGTTGCTGTAAGCCAGGACAGCACGGCAGCCGGCGGCTATGTACATGCGGGATACTTTATACTGGTGGATAAGCAGAAACGCATCAGGGGCACTTATGACGGTACCGACCCCAAACAGGTGGACCAGATGATAGCCGATATAAAAACCCTGCAGGCCGAGCCGGACGAAAACATCGCCCAATGAAACTGACAGCCGCTTTTATCAGTATATTTTTATTAGCGGTTATCCTGCTGGCATCGTGCGAGAACGATCAGAGTATTGAGTTTAAACGCTACTATTCGAGCGGAGCGCTGGTGTATCAAACCCGCTGCCAGAATTGCCACGACGCCAACGGCGGAGGACTGGCCGCACTGATACCACCGCTTACGGACACTGCGTACCTGAAAAATAACAGATCGCGTTTAGCCTGTTATGTCAAATTCGGTCTGAAAGGAAAGCTCAGCATCAACGGAAGGGAATTCGATGATGAGATGCAGGCCAATGACCTTACCCCCCAGCAACTGGCGCAGGTGCTGACATACATAGGCAATACCTTCGGCAACAAGCTCGGCACCGTTAATGAGCAGGAAGTAGCGGCAGATCTGCAGCATTGCCAGTGAGCGTTATCCAACTTATTTAAAATCCGCTATCTTTGTACCTGCAAATCGTTCTATCGCTCTCATGTATTTGGGAGAGGAAAGTCCGGGCAACACAGAGCATCCTGCTTCCTAACGGGAAGGCGCCGCCAGCCGGCGACAGAAAGTGCCACAGAAAACAAACCGCCCAAAATCCCGATAGCTATCGGGACGAGGGTAAGGGTGAAAACGCGGGGTAAGAGCCCACGGCTTTCCCGGGCGACCGGGATCGCGGTAAACCTCAGGAGTTGAAAGACCAAATAGGTCCTGGATTTGAAGCTGCTCGTTTCATGCCCCGATAACTATCGGAGCGACCGGGATGGGTAGGTTGCTTGAGCCGGCCAGCAATGGACGGTCCAGATCAATGATAGAAATACACAGAACCCGGCTTACAGCTTTGCTGCTGGAAATAACCCTTTCCGTAAAGGAAGGGGTTATTTTTTTGCTTTTAAAAAGTGTTCATTTTTCTATACAAATATTTAATTTAGCGCGTTATAAAAACACCCTGTAACGATACCGCATGGCGAAAATTTTAATTATTGATGATGAAAGGGCTATCCGTAATACCCTTCGCGAAATACTGGAATATGAAGATTACCAGGTAGAAGATGTTGATAATGGCATCGAGGGCCTGGAACTGATACAAAGCGGAGACTTCGACCTTGTTCTTTGCGACATTAAAATGAACCGCATGGACGGCATGGAGGTGCTTTCAGAAGGACTTACCATTAAGCCCGATCTTCCTTTTATCATGATATCGGGTCACGGCACGGTCGAAACCGCTGTCGAGGCCAGCAAAAAAGGCGCTTTCGACTTCATTTCCAAACCGCCCGACCTGAACCGCCTGCTGATCACCGTAAGGAATGCGCTCGATCGCGGCAGCTTAGTAAGCGAAGCCCGCGTGCTGAAACGCAGGGTATCCAAAGTAAGGAATATCCTGGGTAATTCACCCGCTATCCAAAAGATCAAAGAGACCATCGAGCGCGTAGCGCCGACCGACGCCCGTGTGCTGGTAACCGGCGCCAACGGCAGCGGTAAGGAACTTGTTGCCCGCTGGCTGCACGAGAAATCGAACCGTGCGTCGGCCCCGCTGATCGAAGTGAACTGTGCGGCTATACCTTCCGAACTGATCGAAAGCGAGCTTTTCGGGCATGAGAAAGGCTCGTTCACATCAGCTGTCAAACAGCGCATCGGCAAGTTCGAATCGGCGGATGGCGGAACGCTCTTCCTGGATGAGATCGGCGATATGAGCCAGTCGGCGCAGGCCAAGGTGCTTCGCGCCCTGCAGGAAAACAAAATTACCCGCGTAGGCGGCGAAAGAGAGATCGAAGTGGATGTGCGCGTGATAGCAGCCACGAACAAGGACCTGCTGAAAGAGATCGAGGCGGGTAATTTCCGTATGGACCTGTACCACCGCCTGAGTGTGATCATTATCGATGTGCCGCCGCTGACCCAGCGCCGGGACGATGTGCCCCTGCTGACGCAAAGCTTCCTGGAGGAGATATGCAGCGATTACGGGATGCCGACCAAAAAAATAACCGACGGTGCGCTCGATGCGCTGAAATCACTGCCCTGGACGGGTAACATCCGCGAGTTGAGGAACATGGTGGAGCGCCTGATCATCCTGAGCGATAAAACGATCACCGATAATGATGTGCACTCGTTTGCCAATCCGGCGGCGCCGGCATCGCTGATGAACGGATCGTCACCCGCCCCGCAAACGGATTACGACCAGTTTGCGAACTTCCAGGAGTATAAGGATTACGCCGAGCGCGAGTATATCAAATTCAAGCTGGAAAAGAATAGCTGGAACGTATCCAAAACAGCCGACGACATCGATATTCAGCGAAGTCACTTATACAGCAAGATCGAAAAATACGGCCTGAAGCGGAACGAATAAGATTCTATTTCAGCGCCTCGGCAACATTGTTCTTGAATACCCGGCCAATGGGTAGCCTGATGTTGCCCGTAAGCCTGACCTCTGTTTTGTTGTACGAGATCACATTTTTTACTGAAACAATGTAGCTTTTGTGTATCCGGACAAAATCGGCAGCCGGCAAGTGCTGTTGCATATCCTTAATGGCTGCCAGGGTGATGTGCGTTTTATCGGGTGTGTAGATCTTTATGTATTCTCCAAGCCCCTCAATGTACTGAATAGCGTCAAAAGGAATTTTGTTCAGCTTATAGTCCGATTTGACGATCAGGTAATTATCCTTACCGGTATCGGATGCTTCCGTCCGCATGGCGATATGATCGGCTGCGCGCTTAACGGCCTTTTCAAAACGCTCGAATTCTATGGGCTTTACTAAATAATCCAGTATTTCAAGATCGAATGCCTTGACCGCAAAATGCTGGTAAGCCGTGGTCAGGATAACGACCGGCTGATGCTCAAGGCCCGCCAGCACTTCGAAACCGTTCAGCCGGGGCATTTCGATGTCGAGGAAAAGGATATCGGTACTGTTCTCCTTCAGCCAGTCCAGCGCTTCTTCCGGTTTTTTGAAGGTCTGCTGCACCACGAGGTAATCTACCTGCGAACAATACACCTTCAATACCTCTATCGCCAGGTATTCATCATCAACTATGACACAATTAAGCTTCATCGCAGCGGGATACTGAGTTCCAGGGTAAATACTTTGCCGTTGTTTTGTATATCCAAGCGATGATCTTCCGGGTAAGCCATATCCAGCCGCTTGCGGATATTGGTAAGCCCGATGCCGCCCGGCTGATCATAGACTTTGCCGGTTTCAATACTGTTCTGACAGGTAACTGAAAGTTTTCCGCCGGGTTCGTCAACCCGGAGCTTTACAAAGGCTCCATCACGCATGCCCAAACCCGAGTATTTAAAAGCATTTTCCAAAATGGGGATCAGCAGCATCGGCTCCAGCAGTTTGTCTTTTTCCTGCACGTCAAAACTCATTTCCAGGTTGAGCGTCTCATCATAGCGCAGCCTGAAAAGCTCGGCGTATATCAGCAGCGCATTTTCTTCCTGCCGGTAACTTACCTGTTTATCGCATTCGTACAGCAGGTAACGCAGCAGTCCCGAGAGTTTGAGCAGGAACTGCGGGGCCTTGTCCGATTTGACCAGCGTAAGCGAGTAAATATTGTTGATCGTGTTGAAAAGGAAATGCGGCGACATCTGCGATTTCAGGAAGCGGAGCTCGCTCTCCAAATGCATGCTGCGCATCGATTCCAGCTTTTGGCGGTTCACCAGGCTGCTTGCGGCCAGCCGAACCAGGCAGGCAAAAGCCCCCACGGCGACCTCCGAAAAAAGGATCAACCCCAAAGCCACGCCGTTCCTTCGCCGCGGATTGATAGGCAATATATGCGACCCGGCAAAATGCTTCTCGATGAGTATCCGCAACGGCGTCAGCACAACCAGCAGCACGATAAAAGCCAGGATGGTAGCGCCGTATCGCTTCTTTTCAAAATACCGCGGTACTACCACGCTGTAACAGGCATAGAAAGTAATAACGTGACAGCCAAACACCAGCACAACCCGGCCAATCGCATCGGATGCATCCGTGTTCGAGATAGATACATACAATACAATGCTAAGCAGCACCGCCCAGAAGGCGATCTGCAAGGCAATGGAGAATTGTTTGAATGAATCGGCCATTATGTTACCTGTTCAGCATCCCAAAAGTAATATAAAGCAAAACATTTGATTAACAGCAAAATGGTCGTTTGCTGAGACTTTCCGGCCGTTGGTTGAAAAGTCCCGAAAGCCATGAAACTTCTGCCTTTTTTTGCCGTCAACAGTGATAAATAACAAAAATTAAAATATGTCACACCACAATTTTATCTGGATGGCCTACCTGGCGAGCGCATTGCGGTACTTTCTTTTCGCAGGCTTAAGCTACCTGCTGTTTTATGCCTGGGAAAAGCAAAAGTTCCTAAAATTCAAAATACAGGCCGCCGATCCGAAAAAGAGCGTGATCAGCACCGAGCTGAAATATTCCATCAGCACCATATTCATTTTTGCCACCGTTGTGCTGCTGGTACTGCGCTCGCCGCTGACCGCGTATACCCAAGTCTACCATAATTTTAATAACCATTCCGTTTGGTACTTTCTGTTCAGCATACCGGCGGCTATTTTTATCCATGACACCTATTTCTACTGGACACACCGGCTGATGCACTGGAAACGCATCTTCCCGTATGTACACCACATCCACCACAAGAGCCATAACCCTACCCCGCTCGCCGCATTTTCGTTCCACCCGCTGGAAGCGCTGATCGAGATCGGGGTATTACCGCTCATCGTATTCATAATGCCCATTCATCCGATCGCGCTGGCTACTTTCGGCACTTATATGATCGTGATGAACGTGATCGGTCACCTGGGCTTTGAGCTGATGCCGGAAAGCTTTGTTCAGGGCAAAATTCTGCGCCTGCTCAATACATCCACGCATCATAACATGCATCACCACTACAGCAAGTGCAACTACGGCCTCTATTTCAGTGTATGGGACAGGCTGATGGGTACGCTGCACCGTCAATACGAAACACAATTCAGAAACATAGCCCGCAGGGCACGAAAAACAAATCAGCAAGTAAATCAAAAATTAGAAATCATCAATTCTTAGAAAACATGAAAACAACAACTTTAAGTCTGATCCGCACAGGTATATTAATTGCAGCTATGCTGCTGGGTACATTATCGTGCAAAAAAGACAGCAGCAGCAGCCAGTCGGCCGACGAGCAAACCACGATCGACCTGGCGGGCTCATCAACCGGGGCCGAAAGCCTGTACGACGACGCCTTCGACGTAGTAGTACAAGGCAGCGAAGAGAGCGGCGTGAGCGTCAACTCAACGGCAGGTCTGACGGTCAACTCGACCGGTGAGTCGCTTGCCAGCTATACCGCAGTGGCCTGCGCTACGGTAACACTTTCGCCGCAGGACCCCAGCGTGTTCCCTAAAACCATGACCATCGATTATGGCGACGGCTGCACATCGGTAAACGGCATTACCCGGAAAGGGAAATTAGTAGTTACCCTGAGCGGTAAAGTGCGCACACCCGGCAGCACCATCTCGGTCACTTTTGACAACTATTCGGTGAACGGCTATACGCTTACCGGCACCTACGCCCTTACCCCGGTCGCCGGAACCGGCGGGGGCGTCAATTACACGGTTGCCATTACTAACGGCAGCATTACTTTGCCTTCGGGAGCAGCCTATACCTACAGCGCCGACGAAACATTTACGCAAACCGGCGGCATCGGTACGCCCGACGTGACCGATGATACGTACGAGATCACGGGCGACTTTACCTACAGCGGAAACGGCAACACAATAACCGGTACGGTGACCAATCCGCTGATCAGGACGGCCGATTGCAAGAACATCACTTCGGGCACCATTTCCTTTGTTTATAAAGGCCTGAACGGCACGCTTGATTTCGGTTCGGGAACCTGTGACAATATCGCTACGGTAAAGGTTGGCGTTAAAACAAGTACGATCACCCTGCCTCGCTAAATAACAAACTGACAACCGCAGCCGGCCCCCTTACGCCGGCTGCATTTATTCAAAACACAATGAAAAAGTTAATGATATTAATGATCGGTATGCTGGCGATGAGTTACGCACATGCCCAGAAGCTGAACCGCGATACCCTGGCCAAATACAGCCGCAAACAGGAACAGGTGAAGGTTTTTGACCGGATAGCAGCGGATATTCACCTGGATGCCGCGCAAAACTCAAAGTTTAACCAGATCAGCTCGGTATATGCGGATAAGGCCATCCGTATTGTGAAGGATGAAAAAGCTTCGCGCTGCGATAAAATGGAGGCGCTCAGGCAGACCTTAAAAGAATATGCCGCCCGGATAAAACAGGTGCTGACACCCGATCAATTCGCCATGCTGAAAAACGAACACGAAAAGTACCATTTTGGCAGGAGGTTCGTCACGATGAGCGACTAAGTGCCCGGCTCTGCATCTTCCTTGAAACATTCCCGACCAAAGCTTGCTGATATCCTGAATATCAGTAAGCCTGATTTTATGCCCCCGAAAATATTTACATGAAATTCCGGCCTTTATGGAATACTTTATTCACAGCGTTTTTGCTTTCAGGAATAGTATTGCGCTCAGTAGGAATAGCTGCCGAAGTTTCATCAGCCCTGGCTAACGTAAGTACCGGAGCATCCTGTTGTTCGGGCGTTAGTTTGAGCAGCATACGGGACAGATTAAAACATTTGTTGACCACTACATGGATTACCTTACCTTCTATTTGCACTTTACCCTCAACCATTAACAAACGAGTTTGCAATATCTCCTTACGGTATTGGTCGAACTTGTCTGCCCAAACAACCAGGTTGGCAAAACCGGTCTCGTCTTCGATCGTAATGAACAGTACCCCCTTAGCCGTCCCCGGGCGCTGGCGCACGGTAACAAGGCCGGCCACTTTTACCGGGTCGCCATCTTTTAATTTAGGAAGTTTGCCCGTTTCGAGGACGCGAAGCATGTCGAGTTTTTCGCGAACGAAACTCACCGGGTGAGCTTTAAGCGATAATCCCGTTGTTGCATAATCGTGTATCACATGTTCGGCCTGCGACATGAATGGTAAGCTGATCTGCCCTTCCAAAGCGCTTTCGGATGGCTGGCCGCTAAAAAGGCCTATAGGTTTGTCGCTCAGAGCAGGTACTTCCCATAAGGCTTCACGGCGATCGAGTTGAAGCGAACGGAAGGCGTCGGCATCTGCCAGTTTTTCGATAGCAGCTTGCGGTATACCCGCATCGCTTAACTGACTAATGCTGGTAAATCCCATTCCGCGCGCTGCGATCAGCAATTGCATATCCTGTTCGTTCAGCCCTTTTACCTGCCGAAAGCCCAGGCGCACAACGCAATATTTTCCATCCTTTTCTTCAAGCGTATTGTCCCATTGCGAATGATTAACATCGACGGGGCGTACTACAACCCCGTGCTTACGAGCATCTATAACGATCTGTGCAGGCTGGTAAAAGCCCATCGGCTGACTATTGAGCAATGCAGCCGCAAAAACATCCGGATAATGGTATTTTAGCCAGCATGATATATAAACCAGGTAGGCAAAACTGATAGCATGACTTTCAGGAAAGCCGTAACTTCCGAAACCTTCCAATTGTTTAAAAACGCGGCTTGCAAATTCTTCCGTATAGCCATTGTTAACCATACCATCGACCAGTTTCTTTCTATGCAGGCTCACTTCACCTTTAGCTTTAAAGGTTGCCATATTGCGGCGTAACTGATCGGCTTCAGCAGGTGTATAGCCTGCGGCTCTTATGGCTATTTCCATGGCTTGTTCCTGGAACAGAGGCACGCCTTTGGTTCTTTCCAGGATTTCTTTTATTGCCTCGGATGGGTATTCTATAGGATCGATACCATCCCTTCTGCGTAAATATGGATGTACCATATCCCCTTGTATGGGCCCTGGCCGTACAATAGCTACTTCGATTGCCAGATCATAGAAATTCCTGGGTTTCAGCCGCGGAAGCATAGACATTTGCGCCCGGCTTTCGATCTGGAAAACGCCCAGGGTATCAGCCTCGCAGATCATGTCATAAACTTTAGGGTCATCCTGGGGCACATTGGCCAAAGTAAACTCAAATCCATAATGTTGTTTAGCCAGATCAAAAGCTTTGCGGATGCACGTAAGCATGCCAAGCCCAAGTACATCCACTTTTAAAATACCCAGATCCTCCAGGTCATCCTTATTCCACTCCAACTGGGTTCGGTCCTCCATCCTTGCATTCATCAGCGGGCAAATGTCCGAAAGTTTACACCGCATGATCACAAACCCGCCCGTATGCTGGCCAAGCTGCCGCGGAAAACCCATTAATTGTTCAGTTATCTGCAACACCTTGTATAAATGCGGGTCATCCGGGTTGAGACCCTGTTCAAGCAGACGCTGCCTGTCGAAGCCGTCTTCTGAAAAATCCCAGACCGCTCCCCCGATACGTTTGATCGTGTCGTCTGATAATCCCATCGCTTTACCCACATCGCGGATGGCGCCTTTGTGCCGCTCCTGTGTCACGGTGGCTACAATGCCGGCATATTCCCGCCCGTAGGTTTGGTATATCCATTGGATGATCTCTTCGCGGCGTTCATGTTCAAAATCCACGTCTACATCGGGCCATTCGTCACGAGCATCGGACATAAACCGCGAAAAAAGCATTTTTTGTTCGGTTGGGTCGACAGGCGTGATGCCCAGACAAAAGCAAACCGCACAATTAGCCGCCGAGCCGCGCCCCTGGTGCAGGATGCCCAGTTCCTCTGCTTTCTGTGTGTATTCGAATATCCGCAGGAAGTAGGGTGCCAGTTTACGGCGTTTAAAAAAATCCAGCTCAAATTGGATCTGGTCAATGTGCTGTGGTTTTACTCTGTGACCAATTCGCCTCTTCATACCGGCCCAGGTATGTTCAGCAAGATGTTCATCGGCTGTACGGCCGTCGGGGCTTTTCCATTCGGGTTCCAGGTATTTCAGCGTATCGAGTGAAAGCTTACAGGCACCGGTTATTTCTTCTATTCGCATAAGTGCGTCAGGATTACGGCGGAACAATCGATCCATCTCATCAATACCCTTCAGATATCGTTCGGCATTGGCCCGCAGTCTAAACCCCGCATTGATGATGGTACATTTCTCGCGTACGCAAGTAACAATATCCTGTAACTCGCGCCGATTTGGCTCATGGTAATGCACATCATTGGTTGCCACCATGGGAATGCCTGATCGGGATATACGGTAAAGCCTTTTTTGATCATGGCCATTATACAAAAAGTTAGCAGCGATATAAAGGCCCTTCCCGAAAGCAGCCCGGTATTCTTTTATGTTTTGTTTGAAATCATCATCAAAATCAAAATGACTGTTTAAAGAATCGGGTGGCACTACTATGAATTTGATGCCTTCGGCATATTCAAAAACATCCTGTTTGTATAACTCACATTTACCTTTTTCGGTGCGAAGATTCCCTTTGCTTAAAAGGGCGCACAAGCGCCCCCAGGCAGTGATATCGGTGGGGTAAGCCAGCAGGTCGGGCCCATCCAGCAGGCACAGGCGACAGGCAGGTATGAATTGAATCTTTCCCGATGCCTTTGCAACCTTAAATGCGCGAACAACACCGGCTACCGTGTTACGGTCAGTGATGGCGATAGCCTTATATTTCAGCCTGATGGCTTCGCGAACCAATTCCTCAGGGTGCGATCCGCCGCG
>DASZWG010000346.1:0-5651 GCA_035546675.1 Mucilaginibacter sp.
TTCATTAATGTCGAAGGGTTTGGCTAAAAATGCATCTGCATGGCATTTATCCGCTAAATCCTGAACATTTTGTTGTGCAGACAGCAGGATAACAGGAATATGATGCAGATAAGGGTCAAGTTTTATTGCCCGGCACAGATCGCTTCCAAATTTATTGCCTATCCAGTGGTCAGTCAAAATGAGGTTAGGTGCAATAGTTTTGATCTCGGATAAGGATAAAATTGCTGTTTTCGAGACTACATCAAGTTTCAATTCCCCTGCTAAAAATCCCAAAACTTCCAACGTATCCTTATCGTCTTCGATAATGAGTATTTTCATCGTTACGTGAGTTAAAGTTTAAGTATTGGCTTTGGTTTATATGTTCGAAAAATTATTCCAAACGGTAAATTACTGTCAACCTAACAGTAAACTATAATTCACTCATCAGTAAACCGGCGGAAAATGAAAATTTGACATTTTTTGACAGTCCAGGACCAGGGAAAAAAATGTCAGCACGTATTTTTACGTGATAACACCCGGCAAAATACCGTGTTTTAACGCATTCACTTCTATCTGCACGATTGTAACTTTATTTGAAAAAGACAGCTATGGCAAAACAACCTGAGAAAATAACCAACGATACGTTTTATGTCGGTTTGTGTATGGCAGGTGCTGTTTCGGCAGGCGCTTATACGGCCGGAGTGATGGATTACCTGCTCGAGGCCCTGTCCGAATGGGAAAAAAGGCGCGGGGAGCCTGGCGTACCCACACACCGGGTGCAAATACCCGTGATGGGCGGTGCATCAGCCGGGGGAATGACCAGCGTAATGGCGGCTACGGCACTGAATAACCCTTTGACACCGGTGCGTGAGCCGGGGGCCGACCTGCTGGCCGAGCATCCCGAAAATAAGTTGTATCATTCGTGGGTAGACCTGACCGGCCCTGATATGTTCCCCAAGATGCTGGGCACTTCCGATATCAAGCCCGGCGAGGTCGTGTCAGGACTTAACTCTGATTTCATTAACCCAATCGCCGAGAGGGTGGTGTCAGCCGATCCGTTGAATTGGAAACCGCTGCCGCCATTCATCAGGCCGGGCTTAAGAGTATTTACTACGCTCAGCAATCTGCAGGGTTTTGATTACTGGTTCGATTTCAGAAACAACGCCCCGGAAAAGGCCGAGTATCACATGAATATTCATAACGATTATGCGTGTTTTGAACTAACTGAAAATGAGATCCCTGGCGATAACAACGGATGGATACCGCTGAACCTGAAAGAAAAGATCAATACGGATATCGCTGCTGATGCAGCTATGGCAACAGGAGCATTTCCCGTCGGTTTGGCGCCGCGCAAGGTCAAACGCCCGCTGAATTACATCAAAGCCAATTTGTGGCTGAAAGATTACCTGAAAGGCAAGCAGAAGATTAGCGAAACCAGCCTGAATGTTGACGGGGGGATGATCAACAATGAACCTTTCGATAAGGTGCGCGATGTATTGAACCATTTGACAGGCCAGGAGGTTGACGATTATAATAATTATGACAAGTTTACCAACACGGTGCTGATGATAGAGCCGTTCCCTACCCGGAAGGCCGGCGAGATCAGTATGGACCGCGACCTGCTGAATGTGGTCGGGCTGACTTTATCGGCCATGACATCGCAGATGCGCACCAAACCGCTTAATCTCAAAAATGCCATGGATGATAACTGTGCGGGCCAGTACCTGATCACGCCATCAAGAAAAGAATGTGCGAAAGATATTAAAGGTGACAGGGCTATGGCATGCGGTGCGCTGGATGGTTTCAGCGGCTTTATCAATAAGGAATTCAGGGTACACGATTATTTCCTGGGGCGGCACAACTGCAAATGGTTCCTGCGTAACTGGTTCACTATCGCGGCCGAGAACATCGACAAAAACCCCATATTTCGTAACGGCTATGCCAATGCCGACCGGGAAAGGTTCAAGGCAGCCGACGGCAGTTACCAGATCATTCCCGTTTTTTTGGACGAAAAGGATTATCAATTCCCCGATCTCAAATTCAGTTCGGGATCCGACTGGCCTATGCTGAAAGACAGCGATATTGAACGTTTCCGGGGGGCGCTCAAAAAACGGATACAGGCCGTAGTCCTTAATATCGCTAAATTTGGCTGGCTCACCCGTTTCTTATTGTGGGCAGGAGCTAAATTGGTGCTGAACCGCTTGCTGGCCGGGAAGATACTGGACAAGATCAAAAGCGACCTGAGAACCTGGAAACTGCTGCCACCGGCATAGATGGTCGGCTGCAATTTAATGTTAAATGAAAACGCCAATATTACAAACATCGATTAGTTTATGAACCGCATCATCAAACCAAGCCTTTTACTAATTTCAGTGCTTTTCCTCCTGCTGGCTATCCGCACGGAAGCTAAGGCCCAGACCGCCAGGCAATGCCTCCTGGTTTCGGATATACATCTCAATCCGTTTTATGTGAGGCACAAAGATGAATTCCGGATCGATAGCGATTTGGTGAACGCCCTGGGCAACGCAAAGCCGGACAAATGGGCCGGTATCCTGGATAAATACAGTAAGAAGAGCGATGTTAATGACGATTTGCGCAATTACGATGCGAACTATGCGCTGTTGAAATGGGCGATTGATTCTATGGCTGCAAAATTGCCCAAACCCTCCTTTATCGTTATCTCGGGCGATTTTATATGGCATCAGGATGTACAGGTAAGCAGGAATGGAAAGACCAATGATGTCAATATGAGTCCTTACGATGCGATCGTTGAACAGGATTCGCTGAAACAGAAGACCATCCAATTTATTGCCGGGCTATTTGCTCAAAAATTCCCCGGCATCCCTATTATTCCTGCATTGGGCAACAACGACAGTCAGGGGGATTATGAAATGCCTGCGGGGTATTTCCTTAATGCCTTTGCCAATGCATGGGTGCAGAATAATAATCAGATAGCAGCCAGCAGCACATTTGCAACAGGCGGGTATTACACTTATGAGTATAAAAATGACCTGAAATTTGTTGTACTGAATACGACCGTACTAAGCAGTAAAAATGCAGGCAAATACACTGCTATTGCCGATAGTATGTTTGCCTGGCTGAATACCGAACTATCGGCAACCGGCAGGAAAATATGGATCGTATCGCACATATTGCCGGGCAGCGATCTGCAGCAGTCCTATACAAACGAGCTAATAGGCGCGGTTGCTGATAGTACCCATTTGCCCAATATTAGTTTTTATATTGCGGCCCATACCCATTTTAACGATTTCAGGGTGATTTATACACATAGCAGCGGCGGACCGCACAAAGCCTGCGCTTATGTGCGCATTGTGCCATCCATAGGTCCAAACCATGGCAATAATCCGTCGTTTATTGTGGCGAATCTCGATTCGAATTACAATGTGACATCCGAAACACCTTATTACCTCGAACTGGAAGACAGCAAATGGAAGTCAAATTACGGTATAGGCACAGTTGGGTTGCCTTCTGTTACGGCCGCGGGTATGCTGCAGTACCTGGAAGCTAACAAGGACAGTGTTACTACCAGTCATCCTGCTGCTTATATCAAATTTCACAGTATGGATAAGGTGAACCGTGCCGGGCATCGTGTAACATCTGCATTGAAAGATGACCTGTTGAAACTAAATCAATAAAGGATAATTTTTTCCAGATTGGGGTAAATCGCACCTTCACCTTTCGTCGTACACTTCGCTTTCCACTAATTGTGTCAGCACACTTTTCAGCGCAGCCTCACGGGCCCATTGCTGTTCCAGGGCGCCGGCATCTTCGCGATACCATTTGATAGGTTCGCTGATCTCGATCCGGGTTTTGTAAACAAAACCTTTTTTGGGGTGCATCCTGGTTCCTTCGTAGCTGTTCAGGCCCTCGGTGCGGATCATTTTGGCAAAATTCCTCAGGCTGATATCGAGTTGCAGGCACTCGTCGAGGCTGTTTTTGAAATCCTGCTTGTCTTCGAGCCATAGGGTGAGGTAATCGCCGTTGATCTCGTGGTCGGCGATGCTGATGCGGCTATAGTCATAGTCTACGCCGATGACGAGCCACCAAAGCTCGTCTTTGAGTTTTTGAGATAGTTTGATCATGGTTTTGGTTTGGTCCCCGCCCTGAAGGGGAGTATTAGTTTGTAATGAACCTTTACAGGGATAAGGTTAGGTTTATTGTGCTTTCTTTAATGGTGTGGGCGGAACCGGCATCCAGCCGGGCAGGTATTGCTGTATCTCGGCGATATACCGGCTGTGTTTGCGGCAGGCTTCTGCATAAGCCCGGCAACGCAGCAGGTGTTCAGTTGGGTTTGGATCGGTGCAGGCGGAGCCCTTCTCCCGCGGGGCGCAGTAATCGATGTGCATAAAGTGATAAGGTTTAGGTTGTTTAAGCTAAAGATGTATTTTTCTGTAATTCTTTAATAAATATTTGCAATTCTTTTATTTAGTTGTAATTTCGTGTAAATCAGCAAGACAAATATAAAGAATAATCTGTATTATTTTTATTGGGCTGCAGAAAAAGTTATCCACAATTTTATGGAAGAGAAAAGCAAGACGAACAAAGTAAAGAGGATCCGCCCCGAGACACTGGAATTCATCATTTTATATAACCAGTTAAGAGGCAGGGCTTTTAATGGAAATGCAGAGCTGGCTGCAGTGCTCGGATTTAACTCGCCCGCTTCAATTACAGAAATTATCAAAAGCCGCCAGAATATCGATCCGGATAAATTGCAGGTTTTTAAAGAAAAATATAAAGATTTTATTGCCGTTAAAAAAAATACTGTAAATATACCTGAGCCATCAGCCGGGTACGAGGGAATACCCATGTACGAAGTGGTGGCTACCGCATCGGGTGTGGAGGTATATAAAGATATTAATGATACGGCGCCCATCGGCCACATGAATTTTCCCGGTATAGAGGACTGCGATTTTGCGCTGCCGGTATGGGGGCATAGCATGTATCCCTATTTGGAAAATGGCTGCTGGGTGGCGCTAAAAGTGATCCACGACAAAAAGATATTGCCGGGAGAGGTGTATTACATTGAGTGGGGCGATTACCGCATGTATAAAAGACTACTGGCAGGCGATAAGCCTGACGAGGTGATCGCACACAGCGATAATGTGACCGAAATGATCGGCAACCGCCTGAAGTACGCTCCGTTTGTGATCAAGATAGATGAGATCAAAAAGCTTTGTTTAGTAAAGGATATTCATAAAAAACATAATCATTGATAGCAAAATTGTTATAGTTCAGCAGTCTGAAACTTCAGGATCTCAACAGAATTGTTCACTATATTGTAATACTAGTTTTTAGTTTTAAATTAATTAAAGGGAAGGACGGCCGGGCGGGATGCCCGGCCGTTTCATTTTATCCGGCAAATAGCCGGTCTTTAATGCAGTTTGCCCATTTCTGGTCTTTTCTCAAGCATTTGTAATAGTAAAGTCACGGCAGCCATGGCCAGCAGCGCCATTGCCCAGCTGAAAAGTACCTGGCGCCCCAGCAGGCTAATACGTTGTTCGGTCATGCGGAGCGAACGCCCGGCAACTACGGTGTAACCGTTAGCGTGTACCGATACTGTAGCCTGGCGTATACCCGGTTTGGGTTGCCATGTCAGCGCGTCGATACCGCTGCTTCGCACATGATCCAAAACGTCCTTAGGAAATCGTGGA
>DASZWG010000347.1:0-8736 GCA_035546675.1 Mucilaginibacter sp.
GAGTTTGACGGCAATGCTGTCGATACTTCCAAATGGCATTTTGAGACCGGCGGCGGCGGTTGGGGCAATAACGAGCAGGAGTATTACCAGGCCTCAAATGCAACGGTTTCGAACGGAAACCTGGTGATCACGGCAAAGAAGGAGTCGGTTGGCGGCGAATCTTACACGTCGACCCGCATGACCACACAGGACAGGTTTTCGCAAACCTACGGGCGTATCGAAGCGCGCATCAAACTGCCCATCGGCCAGGGCATCTGGCCGGCTTTCTGGATGCTGGGCACCAATATCAATACGGTATCGTGGCCGCAATGCGGGGAAATCGATATCATGGAGCACATCAATACGGACAGCCTGATACACGGCAGCCTGCACTGGAACGGCGGCAACACATCCCAGCAAACCGCCTCCACACCCACAGGTTATCATGTTTATGCGGTTGAATGGGACACCAACCAGGTGCGGTTCTACGTGGATGACAACCTGTACGATACCGAAAACATTACTTCGGTACAGGCTTTTCACCTGCCGTTCTTCATCATCCTGAATGTGGCCGTCGGCGGCAACTGGCCGGGGCCGGTGAATAACAGCGTTTTGCCCGGCAGCATGTATGTGGATTACGTGCGGGTGTATAAACAGACGAATTGAGTTAGTCCGAAAGTCCGGGAAGGAAGATATTACATTTTGTCTTTCGGACTTATGCGGACTTCCCGACTTGAAAAATAGAATTGTCAGTCATACGCTTTTTATTTAGTTTCGGGATAAGAAACTATCCGCTGCAATTTATCAGTAATATGAAATTCCATTCGATCCTGTCGCTTTGCCTCGTTTTGGCGGGGCCCGCCGTTTATGCCCAGTCTGTAAAAACCTATGATCTTAAATCGCCCGACGGTAAGATCGATCTCACCGTTTCTGCCGGGAAAACCATCGACTGGTCCGTCAGCCAGGGAGATACCCAGGTCATACTGCCTTCATCCGTATCGCTTACGCTGGGCGACGGGATGGTACTGGGGCAAGACGCCCATGTAAGAAACGCCAAAACAGCCACTGTCGACCAGCTTATCAATACACCCATCTACAAAAAGGACCAGGTGAGGGATCATTATAACCAGTTGACGCTGACCTTCAGGGACGATTACGGACTTATTTTCAGGGCTTATGACGATGGCGTTGCTTACCGGTTTTTCACCACCAAAAGCTATGATATCACCGTGGCGGATGAAGAAGCCAATTTCAATTTTAAGGATGACGACAAAGCTTTCCTGCCTTTTGTGAACGATTACCGTAATCATGATAAGTTCAATACCTCGTTCGAGGCTTTGTATGACGATCTGAATATATCAGCCATAAAAAAGGATACCCTGGCCTTCCTTCCGGTGCTGGTCGACCTGGGCAACGGTAAAAAGGCGGCCATACTGGAAGCCGACCTGCAGGATTATCCAGGTATGTACCTTACCCCGGGCAGCGAGGGCCACAACCTGCACGGGGTGTTTGCGCCTTATCCGCTGAAGGAAGAACTGAAAGGGATCAATTACGTCGTCGATCAGCGGGCCGACTATATCGCCAAAGTGAGCGGCATACACACTTTTCCGTGGCGCGTGGTGGTGATCAGTACGGATGATAAGCAACTGCTGGATAACGATATGATGCAGCGGCTGGCAGAGCCATCCAAAATAAGCGATATTTCGTGGATCAAACCCGGCAAGGTGGCCTGGGACTGGTGGAACGACTGGAATATTTCGCATGTCGATTTCAGGGCGGGTATCAATGTGCCCACCTATAAATACTATATCGATTTCGCCGCCGCCAACAAGCTGGAATACATCATTATGGATGAAGGCTGGTCGGACGACCACGACCTGAACAAAACGAAGATCGACGTGCAGCAGATCGTGGATTATGCAAAGCAAAAGGGCGTTGGCGTTATTTTATGGTCGACTTGGTACGCCATGACGCGCGATCCCGACGCCCTGATGTCCAAATACGCACAAATGGGTGTAAAAGGTTTTAAGATCGATTTCATCGACCGCGACGACCAGAAGATGGTCAGCTCGCTGTATGACCTGGCCGAAAAGGCGGCTAAATATCATTTGATGGTTGATTACCATGGCATGTACAAGCCTTCCGGCCTGATCACCACCTGGCCCTATGTGATCAATTGCGAGGGTGTAAAGGGCATGGAGAACGAGAAATGGGGCGTTAAAAATCACCCCGGCTATGACTTGAGCATACCTTTTATCCGGATGTTGTCCGGTCCGATGGATTATACGCCCGGCGCAATGCGCAATGCGACAAAAGAATCTATCCGCGCCATCAACAGCATGCCCATGGCGCAGGGAACGCGCTGCCACCAACTGGCGATGTACACCATTTTTGAGGCGCCGCTGCAAATGCTTTCGGATAACCCGACCGCTTATATGCGTGAGCAGGAATGTACCGATTTTATCGATTCCGTTCCGACGACATTTGACCAGACCGTAGCGCTGGACGGCAAGGTGGGCGAATTTGCGACCATTGCGAGGCGTAAAGGCACAACCTGGTTCGTGGGTTCGATGAGTAACTGGATGCCGCGCGAAACGACCATCGATCTCTCTTTTTTGGGCGACGGCAATTACAAAGCCATTATTTTCCAGGATGGCATCAATGCCGACCGGGATGCGACCGATTATGTAAAACGGGTGATCAATGTGACCTCAAAAGATAAGATCAAAGTGCAGCTATCTTCCGGCGGAGGATGGGCGGCCAGGTTCGAGAAGGAGTAAGGAATATCGAACACCGAACACTGAATATCGAATGATAAAGGTTTGTTTAACCGGCCACTTCGAAATTCATGATTCGTCATTCAAACTCCCCCTTCAGGGGGTTGGGGGGTAAAAACAGTAAAGCCCCTGATGGGCAGGGGTCTTTACTAACCAATTATAAACCTAAATTATGAGAAGGGCTGTAGGAGAAGGAGTCGAACCTTCACGGAGTGCTTATGCTCATTGCTGAGTTTTGCAGTTTCTCCGCCACCGCGACAAGGAGGTGTGTCTGCCAAAAATTTCACCATCCTACAGTATGTAAGCCTGAAGTCTCGGGTTCTGAATCTTAAGTCTGACTTGCGACTTCTGACTAAGAACTTTTGACTTAAACTTGCTGTTGGGGAAGGGGTCGAACCTTCAAGGAGTGGTTAGCCCGCTTCGGGTTTCCCATGCTCTCCGCCACCGGGACAAGGAGGTGTGTCTGCCAAAAATTTCACCACCCAACATTGTTTTTTGCGATCAAAGAACGTATCTTGTGTATTGATTGCTTATTACAAATTTAACGGGACTATCAATTTCTTGCAAATTTTTCAATAATATATTTGCATTTTTAATTTTATTTTAATTAAACTTGTATTTGAATACCGAAATTCAAATATATGTCCCACAGAAAAGCTCAAAATTTAGAAATTGATAATCTCGACATCCAGATTTTATCGATATTAATGAAGAACGCGACCACTCCTTATACCGAAATCGCTAAGGAATTGATCGTTTCCGGCGGAACTATCCACGTTCGCATGAAAAAATTAGAGGAAATGGGTGTGATCAAAGGCGCCAGCCTCGAGGTCGATCCGCAGAAACTGGGATATGATATTACCGCTTTCCTGGGCATCTATCTCGAAAAGGGGTCGCAATACCATGAGGCGGTCAAGCAATTACGAAATGTTAAGGAGATTGTGGAGCTGCATTATACCACCGGCAGCTACAGCATTTTTGCCAAGATCGTTTGCCACGATACCAATCACCTGCGCGAAGTGCTGAACGAGCATATCCAGAGCGTAAAAGGTATACAGCGCACCGAAACCTTTATATCACTCGAAGAAAGCATCAGGCGGCAGATCACCCTGGAAGAGATCCCGAATTAAGGTATCGATACCCTGTCCGGGAGTGCCAGTTTTCTCATTTTTTAACGGCTTTAAATTTGGCGACTTTAAAAGTTGTAAAACACCCGGTTAACGGGAAAAATGTCAGCCTTTTTTCATTTAATATCAAACCGCGCAGGTCGCAGTGCCTGATTTTGAGATTACAAGTTTATTACGCAATTTTGCATCGCTTATAGAGAAAGACGGAGGGATTAGACCCTGCGAAGTCTTAGCAACCTGTGCTTACAAGGTGCTACGTTCTACTCATCCGCTTCAGCAATGGATGGGAAAGATAAGCGAGAGTCATTTTAACACGACTTTTGAAATAAGCTCAGATTAAGATCACACCGATTTTTATAAGAATGATTACACCTATAGGTTTGTAGTTATTGAATCGGTGCAATCGAAAACTAATCGGTGGAATCATAAATGAATATCAGGGAAGAATTAAAAAAACGCATACTGGTTATTGACGGGGCAATGGGCACGCTGATACAGCGTTACCAGTTGTCTGAAGAAGATTTTCGCGGTGAGCGGTTTCGCGATCATCCGGTCGACCTGAAGGGTAATAACGACCTGCTCAATATCACACGCCCCGATATTATCCGGTCCATCCACCAGGAATACCTGGAAGCGGGCGCGGATATCATCGAGACCAATACCTTCAGCACGCAGCGCATTTCGCTGGCCGATTATAAAATGGAACACCTGGCCTACGAGCTGAGCTACGAAGGCGCGCGTATAGCCCGCGCAATTGCGGACGAGTACAACGCGAAGAACCCGGCAAAACCGCGCTTTGTAGCCGGCGCCATCGGGCCCACAAACCGTACGGCTTCCATGTCGCCGGATGTAAACGATCCCGGTTTCCGGGCGGTAACGTTCGACGACCTGGCCGAAGCGTATTATGAGCAGGTTCGCGGACTTGTTGACGGCGGTTCTGACGTGCTGATCATCGAGACGATCTTCGATACGCTGAACGCCAAAGCGGCTGTTTACGCTATTAAGCGATATGAAGACGAATGCAAAGCTAAAGGGATAGATTACGCCCCCTTCAGGGGATCTGGCGGGTTAATGATCTCCGGCACCATTACCGATGCCTCGGGGCGTACCTTGTCGGGGCAAACTGTCGAGGCTTTCTGGAATTCGGTGCGGCATGGCAATTTACTGTCAGTCGGGCTTAATTGCGCGCTGGGAGCCAAAGAAATGCGGCCGCATCTGGAAGAGCTTGCCCAAAAAGCTGATGTATTCATTTCGGCTTATCCTAACGCGGGCCTGCCGAACGAATTTGGCGGCTACGACGAAATGCCGCACGAGACCGCGCATTTTATCGAAGATTTTATCGGTGCGGGCATGGTGAACATTGTTGGGGGGTGCTGCGGCACCACGCCTGATCACATCCGCTGCATCGCCGAAAAAGCGGCGAAGGGTAAACCGCGAAAGATCCCGCACACAGAACCCTACCTTCGCCTCAGCGGACTGGAAGCGCTGAACCTGACGCCGGATACCAATTTTGTGAATATCGGCGAGCGTACCAATATTACCGGGTCGCCGAAGTTTTCCAAACTCATCCTGGCCGAGGATTACGAGGGCGCGCTGACCGTTGCCCGCCAGCAGGTGGAAGGCGGGGCGCAGGTGATCGACGTGAATATGGACGAAGGCATGATCGATTCGGAAGCGGCCATGACCAGATTCCTGAACCTGGTGGCATCCGAGCCGGATATCGCTAAGCTGCCGGTAATGATCGACTCGTCTAAATGGACGGTGATCGAAAACGGGCTGAAGTGTTTGCAGGGCAAGGGCATTGTGAATTCGATCTCGCTGAAGGAAGGCGAAGACAAATTCAGGGACCAGGCGCATAAAATATTGAGTTACGGCGCCGCTGTAGTGGTGATGGCCTTTGACGAACAGGGCCAGGCCGATTCGCTGCAGCGGCGTAAAGAGATATGTAAGCGCAGCTATGATATTTTGGTAAACGAGATCGGTTTCCCGCCCCAGGACATCATTTTCGACCCGAATATCCTGACCGTTGCTACCGGCCTGGAAGAGCATAACAACTATGCCGTCGATTTTATTGAAGCGACGCGCTGGATCAAAAATAACCTGCCGCTGGCCAAAGTGAGCGGCGGCGTCAGCAATATCTCGTTCTCGTTCAGGGGCAATAATGTGGTGCGCGAGGCGATGCACTCCGCATTCCTGTACCATGCCATCAAAGCGGGGCTGGATATGGGCATCGTAAATGCCGGTATGCTGGAGGTTTACGAAGAAATACCGAAAGATCTGCTTGAGCGTGTTGAAGATGTTTTACTGAACCGCCGTCCGGATGCTACAGAACGCTTAGTTGAGTTTGCCGAAACCGTAAAAGCCAGAGGCAAAGAGATCGTAAAGGATGAAGAATGGCGAAAAGGTACGGTTGAAGAGCGGCTGTCGCACGCTTTGGTAAAAGGTATTGTAGAATACCTGGATGCTGACGTGGAAGAGGCGCGGCAAAAGGCGTCCAAACCGCTGGATGTAATAGAGGGACCTTTGATGGACGGCATGAATGTGGTTGGCGACCTGTTCGGTTCGGGTAAGATGTTTTTGCCGCAGGTGGTAAAGTCGGCCAGGGTAATGAAGAAAGCCGTAGCTTATTTGCTGCCGTTTATTGAAGCTGAAAAAGCGAAATCAAGGCCCATCCCCGGCCCTTCCCTAAGGGAGAGTTTGACAGGGGTCAATGAAGATAATTTAGGAGGGGCCAATTCAGGGGCTTCCTCCTCTGCCGGCAAGATACTGCTGGCAACGGTCAAGGGCGATGTGCACGATATTGGCAAGAACATTGTCGGTGTGGTATTGGCCTGCAATAATTTTGAAGTGATCGACCTGGGTGTGATGGTGCCTGCTCAGCGGATCATCGATGAGGCAAAAAAGCAAAATGCCGATATCATCGGTCTTAGCGGACTGATAACGCCGTCGCTCGACGAGATGGTGCATTTTGCCAAAGAAATGGAGCGCGAAGGATTTACGATTCCCTTGCTGGTTGGGGGCGCAACCACTTCGAGGATACATGCGGCAGTAAAGGTTGCCCCGAACTATTCCGGTTCAACCGTACATGTGCTGGACGCATCGAGAAGCGTGACGGTTTGCAGCAGCCTGATGAATAAAGATACCCGCGACAGCTATATCCAAAACATAAAGGACGAATATGCGAAAGCGCGGGAAGCGCATTTGAACAAACGTTCGGATAAACGGTTTGTCAGCATCGGCGATGCCCGAAAGCTGAAATTTCAGATCAGCCTGAACGGGGCCATTCCGCCTAAGCCGCCCTTTACCGGCACAAAAGTTTTTGAAGCGTTCCCGCTGGAAGAACTGGTGCCTTATATCGACTGGACGCCGTTTTTCCATACCTGGGAGCTGCGCGGAAGCTATCCAAAAATATTTAATGATAAGACCATAGGCGCCGAGGCAAAAAAGCTGTATGATGATGCACAGGCGCTGCTCGGCCGGATCGTAAAAGAAAAGCTGCTGCAGGCCAATGGCGTTATCGGTTTCTGGCCGGCCAACAGTGTTGGGGACGATATCGAATTGTATACTGATGAGAGCAGGAAAAACTTACTGACACGGATCCATACCCTGCGGCAGCAAGCCGAAAAGGCAAAGAATGAGCCGTATTATGCCTTGTCCGACTTCATCGCACCAAAGGAAAGCTGTATCCCGGATTATTTTGGCGGTTTTGCGGTAACGGCGGGCATCGGCTGCGATGAACTGGTAGCCGGGTTTGAGAAAGACCATGACGATTACAACAGCATTATGGCCAAAGCCTTAGCCGATAGGCTGGCCGAGGCTTTTGCAGAGAAAATGCACGAGCTGGTTCGCCGTGAGCACTGGGGCTACGCCAAAGAAGAATTGCTGACCAACGAAGAACTGATCAAGGAGCAATACCAGGGCATACGACCCGCACCGGGATACCCCGCTTGTCCCGATCATACCGAAAAGATCACTCTGTTTGAGCTGCTCAAAGCGGGCGACAATGCGGGCATGCAACTAACCGAAAGCCTGGCCATGATGCCTGCTGCATCGGTAAGCGGATTTTATTTCGCCCACCCGCAGTCGCGGTATTTCGGATTGGGGAAGATCAGTAAGGACCAGGTTGAGGATTACGCGAAGCGGAAAGGGATGCAGTTGGAGGAGGCTGAAAAGTGGCTGAGTCCGAACTTGAATTATTAGGTTCGTGGGACGTGTGGCCTGTAGCCGGAACCCATTACTAAATTATGATGAAAAATGATTTATACTGATTTGGACGCGTGGAAAGAAGCAAGAATTCTTGTGAAAACGATTTATACTTGCCTTGCCTCTTTTCCAAAAGAAGAGGTATATGGATTACAATCTCAAATTAAACGTTGTGTCATTTCAATTCCGTCTAATATTGCTGAGGGCTCAGGCAGAAATCATCGGAAGGATTCATTGCAATTCTTTTATATTGCACGTGGTTCCGTGTATGAACTCGAAACGCAACTATATTTATCGCATGATCTAAGTTTTATTAGTAAGGAATTATTGGAAACACTATTAAATCAGCTCGAGAAGGTTAGAAAGTTGTTATCTGGCTTAATTAGCTACTATAAGTCTCAATTGGATAAATAACACGCCACCCAAACCGCGATCCACGCCACACAATGAAGATCACCGAACACATACAAAACGCCAAAGGCAAAACACTTTTCTCATTCGAGTTACTGCCGCCGGTAAAGGGCCACAGTATTCATAGCATTTATAATGCGATCGACCCGCTGATGGAGTTTAAGCCGCCTTTTATCGATGTGACTTATCACCGCGAGGATTTCATTTATAAGCAGCATGAGAATGGTTTGCTCGAAAAG
>DASZWG010000348.1:0-2969 GCA_035546675.1 Mucilaginibacter sp.
TTTTTCGAGATAGTTAAACAGGTAATATAACATTGCTTCTTCTTTTATCAGAATCGGATTAATGTGCAGATATGCGAATGTGCAGATGTGCAGATCCCGATCGTCATCTTTATCTGTTTGTTGATGATATTATCTTCCCTAATACTTTCATTATCGATTGTATATCGTCAAGCATTGTTTGTTCAAATGGATAACTCGGTGCGTTTTTACATAGTAATAGCCAATACTCCGTTTCTTCTGCTTCTTTGTAAGCCACCTTACATTTATGTCTAAAGTCATCTTTGCTTTCAGCGCCTTGCGCCTCTCTAATATTTGCACCGATTGAAGTGCCGCTTTTGAATAGTTGATTGGCCATGTTAAACTTCTTCTTCAATTCGAGCACCTCTGTAAATGCTATTATCTTCAAAGAGAATTTAAAGCTTAAGTCAACTATCAAATTTGGCTTCTCACTCATTTACACATTTGCATATTTGCACATCTGCACATTTAATCAATCAGATTTAAAAATTGCCGTCAGTTCTTCTTTGTCATCAAAATGATTTCTAACACCTTTTATTTCCTGGTATTTCTCGTGTCCTTTGCCGGCCACCAGCACAATATCCCCGGGTTGCGCCAGGTTACAGGCAACCTTGATGGCCTCCCGTCGGTCGACAATACTCATTACATTATTTTTTAATACCGGATCTACTCCTGCTTCCATATCCTTAATGATCTGTGCCGGATCCTCCGAACGCGGATTGTCCGAGGTCAGGATCACTTTATCGCTCCACTCGCAGGCCACGCGCGCCATAATGGGCCGTTTGGTTTTGTCCCTGTCCCCGCCGCAGCCAATTACCGTGATCACTTTTTCCTTCCCTTTTCGCACGTCGTGTATTGTATTCAGCACATTCTGAACCGCATCCGGAGTATGGGCATAATCAACTATCCCGATCGTTCCGTTTGGCGCAGTTATGTAATCAAAGCGTCCCTCGGCGCCGGATAGCTTGCTCAGGCTGGTCAGTACTTTAGCCTTATCCTGTTCGAGCAACATGGCAGCGGCATATACCGCCAGCAGGTTATAGGCATTGAACGACCCGACGAGCTTAAACCACACCTCTTCGCCGTCGATATTCAAAAACAGGCCGCTGAACTGATTCTCCAATATCTTGGCACGGTAATCGGCCATACTTTTCAGCCCGTAGGTTTTTTTATGCGCCTGGGTATTCTGAAGCATTACCATACCATTCCTGTCATCCACATTGGTCAGCGCAAAGGCATCCTTCGGCAAACCGTCGAAAAATGCTTTTTTGGCGTCGCGGTAGTTTTCAAAAGTTTTATGATAATCGAGGTGATCGTGTGTCAGATTCGAGAATAGGGCGCCGGCAAACCGCAAACCCTCAATGCGGTGCTGTACCACGGCATGCGAGCTCACTTCCATAAAACAGTAGTCGCATCCTTTTTCAACCATGTCATTCAGCAGCTTATTCAACACTACCGGATCAGGCGTAGTATGCGTAGCCTCTACCACCTGCCCGTTGATCTGGTTCTCCACCGTCGACAACAGGCCGCATTTATACCCCAGGTCGCGAAACAGCTTATAAAGCATCGTGGCAATGGTCGTTTTGCCATTGGTGCCCGTCACACCAACCACTTTGAGCTTGTCAGACGGATTATCATAGAAATTAGCAGCTACAATACCCAGGGCTATGGCTGAATTGGCGACCATGAAAAAATCAACCTCGCCTGTTACATGTGCGGGCAGTTCCTCGCAAATCACAGCCACTGCACCCATGCTGATCGCCTGTTCGATAAAATCGTGTCCATCCACCTGTGTTCCTCTGACAGCAACAAACAGGCAATCAGGCACTACTTTGCGCGAATCGAAAACGATCGCACTGATCTCCATGTCTGCACTACCCTGAAGCTCAGTAAAGGCCAATCCTTCTAATATGTCGCTCAAATTCTTCATTCCAGTTCTATCGTAATCTTCGATCCTTTGGGTATTATGCTTCCGCCAGTAACGGATTGTTTTATTACCGCTCCACTACCGCGTGCAACCACGCGGTAGCCTGCATTTCCCAGTTCATATACCGCATCGCTCAAACCCATCCCGATTACCGATGGCACGGTGCCTTTCTTATATTTATCATCTTCAAAAGGCAGCCCTTCGGTGGTATCCACCGCCGTAGTGTTTGATGCGTACAGCGGTTTGATATTCAATTTGCTGTAAACCTCCTGCACCGCCTTACGATTACCCAATTTGGTTTTGGGAAGCTCAGTATTCCCCACAAAGCGGATCGGTGCGCTTTCGTTCATGTCCAGGTCGGTGGCATAAACCCTGTCTGCTATCGCCCTGAATACCGGACCCGCAACTTTGGCTGCGAGGTATTCACCGTGCGGATTGTTGATCACCACGATCATAGAATATTTGGGATGATCGGCCGGGAAATAACCGCAAAACGAGGCCTGGTAACTTTTTTTGACGCCATAGCCATATTTTCCGTTGGCTATTTGCGCCGTGCCGGTCTTTCCGGCTACGGTGTATAGCGGGTTTTTAATGTAAGTTTTCCCTGTGCCTTCCTGTACCACGCCTTCGAGCAGGCTTTTTACCTTTCGCAAAGTTGCATCTGAGCATACTTTCGGGTTGATGACCCTGGCCTGGAACGTCTCTATCGTGTTATTCAGGCGGCGTATTTCCTTAACGAATATTGGAGCGATCATTTTGCCGTCATTCGCAACCGAGTTATAAAATGTCAGCATTTGCAGCGGCGTAAGCTTTTCTTCGTACCCGTAAGCCATCTGCGGCAAAGTCACCTTACTCCAGCTTTTTGATTTCGGCGTTTTGATCAAGGGTCTGCCTTCGCCGGGTATCTGCAGGCCCAGTTTGTCGTTTAAGTGATAACTGTACAGCGCATCCGTAAAATCGCTGGGGTCATCCTTATAATTATCATAAATGAATTTCGCTGCAGCCACGTTGGACGATTCCTCAA
>DASZWG010000349.1:0-13159 GCA_035546675.1 Mucilaginibacter sp.
TGGAATCGGCTAAGGCCGGTGTGCTGTCTGCAAAAACTGACCTTTCCTATTCTATTATCACCGCGCCGTTTTCGGGCCGTATCGGTATATCCCAGGTAAAGCTGGGGTCGGAGGTATCGCCCGGAACGACTTTGCTCAACACCATATCGAGCGAGCACCCCATCGGTGTTGATTTTGTCATCGACGAGCAGGATATAAGCCGGTTCTACGATCTTCAGAAAAAAAGTACGGATTCCACTTTCAAGCTGATACTGTCGGATGGCGTCACGACCTACGGTGAACCCGGAAAAATACTGGCAATAGATCGTGGTGTTGATAACCAGACGGGTACAGTAAAAGTTCGTTTGCAGTTCCCCAATACGCAGGACATACTGAAGGATGGCATGTCATGCGTGGTAAAAGTATTGAATAATCAATCAGGAGAGCGTATTGTGATCCCTTACAAAGCCGTAACTGAGCAGATGGGCGAGTATTTTGTGTTTGTGAGCCAGGATACCATTGCCAAACAGCGTAAGGTTACACTGGGGCCACAGGTTGGCCAGGGTGTTGTTGTTTTGAACGGTTTAGAGCCGGGTGACAAAGTTATAACAGCCGGTCAGCAGCGTTTGCGCGACGGGGGAAAGATCACTTTGGGTAATCCCGCTGCCCAACAGGCGACCGGACAGCAGAAGCAAAGCAAATAATTAATGCTTTTTCAAACGAGAAAAGAAGAATGATCGCAGAAACCTTTATACGCCGGCCGGTAACAGCTATTGTTATTTCGATAGTGATCGTTGTTATCGGTATTTTATCTATTCTGAATCTGGCCATAGGGCAGTATCCCGAGATAACACCACCCACGGTGAATATCTCTACGACCTATATTGGCGCCGATGCGCAAACCGTCGAACAGACCGTTGCAACGCCGATCGAGGTGCAGGTGAATGGTACGCCGGGTATGACTTACCTGCAGAGCAACAGCACCAGCAACGGGCAGATGAGCATGACCGTGAATTTTGAAGTCGGTACAGACATCAACATAGCTGCACTGGATGTGCAGAACAGGGTGGGCATTGCTACGCCGACGCTTCCGCAGGAGGTGCAGCGCTTAGGTATCATTACCCGTAAGCGCAACCCGAGTATATTAATGCTGGTAGCCATCTATTCGCCGCACGGCTCCCACAACGTTCCGTTCCTGGATAACTACACCAACGTATTTGTGCGCGATGCGCTGCTGCGTGCAAAAGGTGTGGGCGACGTTTTCTCCCGTGCCGACGATTTTAGTATGCGCATCTGGCTTAAGCCCGATAAGCTTGCTGCACTGGGTATCACGGCAACTGATGTAACTAATGCTTTGCAGGAGCAGAATGCACAGATCTCGGCAGGATCGGTTGGGGCGCCGCCGCAGGAAAAAAGTCAGGCATTTGAGCTGAGCATAGTCGCTAAGGGGCGGTTAGTCACGCCGGAAGACTTTGAAAACGTGATCGTAAAAGCTGATCCGAATACAGGCGCTATTGTGCATCTGAAGGATGTAGCCCGCGTTGAGCTGGGTAAATTCAATTATGCAGGTAATTCGTTTGTTGATAACAAGAGAGCCTCGTACCTGCTGGTTTACCAGGCCCCGAACAGCAACGCTATCGAAACCGCGAACAATGTTTATTCCACTATGGAGCAATTAAAGAAAACATTCCCGACGGATGTTGACTACATTGTTCCGTTCGAAGCGGTAACCGTGGTAAAAGTTTCGGTTCACGAAGTGGTTGTAACCTTACTGATCGCGCTTTGCTTAGTTATTGTTGTGGTGTTTTTGTTCCTGCAAAGCTGGCGCACCACACTCATCCCGGTACTGGCCATACCGGTTTCCATTATCGGAACGTTCGCCTTCTTCATACCGCTTAATTTTACGATCAACACGCTCACCCTATTCGGCTTTGTGCTGGCCATCGGTATCGTGGTGGATGACGCGATCGTCGTCGTCGAGGCCGTGCAGCATTATATGGATGAACGGGGTATGTCAGCCAAAGATGCCACCATCCATGCCATGCGCGATATATCTGCGCCGGTAATCGCTATTGCACTTATTCTTGCTGCGGTATTCGTGCCGGTTGGTTTTATTCCGGGCATTGTCGGGCGGCTGTACCAGCAGTTCGCTATTACCATTGCCATATCGGTACTGATATCAGCTTTTGTGGCGCTTTCGCTTACGCCGGCTTTGTGTACTTTGATCCTGAAACCGCGTAAACTGACCGAGAAATCAAAGGGTTTGGATCACTTCTTTTTCTGGTTCAACGGATGGTTTGGAAGGCTGACGGGTAAGTATAAGAATGGGGTGCATCGCGGGGTTAAAAACCCGGTTTTTGTAATGGTCATCCTGGCCTGTATCATTGCGGGCGCAATTATGCTCTTTAAACATAAAGCAACAGGTTTTATCCCTACCGAGGACGAGGGCCGTATCTATATTACTTATGATCTGCCCGAGGCAGCTTCAACGCAACGAAGTGTAGCTACTTTGAAAGGTATAATGGATACGCTTGACAAAATACCTGAAGTAGCGCATTATGCAGCGCTGGGCGGACTGAACGTGATCAGTTTTGCCAGCAAATCAAACAGCGGTACCATATTCGTTCAGTTAAAACCATGGGATCAGCGTAAACTAACCTCTGAGGAATTAGTAGGTGTCGTACAAAAGAAATTATCAGCCTTTAAGGAGGCAAACGTGGTTGTGATACGTCCGCCTGCTGTGCCGGGTCTGGGTACCTCATCCGGGTTTTCTTTTATACTCGAACAAAGGCAGGCCGGGGGAAGTATTGCCGATTTTCAGAAAGTACTGTACAGTTTTGTGGCGGCAGTAAATAAGCGCCCCGAAATTGCACGCGCTTTTACTTTTTTCACAGCAAACACGCCAGCTTACCAATTAACAATCAACAGAGAGAAAGCCAAACGCCTCGGCGTATCCATATCCAGCATTAACTCAACGCTGCAAACCTATATGGGCAGCGCTTTTGTGAACGACTTTACCATTTATGGCCGCGATTTTCACGTCGTAGCGCAGGCAGATACGAATTACCGGACCAATATCAAAGACATAGGTCAGTATTATGTTCGTAACCAGGCAGGGAATATGGTGCCGCTGAGTACATTGGTCTCCTATAAGCTGATCGAGAATGCACCGCTTATTTCTCACTATAACCTGTTCAGATCGGCGGAGATCGACGGCACCCCCAAGCCGGGCTACAGCAGCGGCGACGCCATAAAAGCACTGGAAGAAGTGGCGGCCCAAAACCTGCCGCGGGGATTTGGTTATGAGTTTTCGGGTCTGAGCCGTGAGGAGATACTTTCCGGTTCAAAGACCGTGTACATATTTGCGCTTTCTATCACTTTTGTGTTCCTGTTTCTTGCAGCGCTGTATGAAAGCTGGTCAGTACCATTCTCAGTGTTACTGGCCGTTCCGCTGGGTGCATTTGGAGCCATTCTTTTCCTGACATTCAATGCTAAGCTTGACGATAATATCTATGCGCAGATCGGTTTGATCACGCTGATCGGTCTTGCCGCCAAAAATGCCATCTTGATCGTGGAGTTTGCCAAGGAACGCGTGGACAGAGGCATGGAGTTGGAGAAATCCATCCTTGAAGCCGTGCGGCTGCGCTTGCGGCCCATCATTATGACGTCGCTCGCCTTTATATTCGGCGTATTGCCGCTGGTGTTCGCATCGGGTGCGGGCGCTATAGCCAGGCGCACCATCGGCTGGACTGTATTCGGCGGTATGCTTGCAGCAACTTCGCTGGCCATCTTTATTGTGCCGGTACTGTTCTATGTGATCACTAAGTTCGCTTACGGTAAAGAAAAGCTTGCCGAACTGGAACGAAATTACAAACCCGATCCGGAACACGACCCGGAAACCTGATATGGAGGCCCGCAAGGGCCTTTTTTATTTGATCATATTGGCTCAGCCTTTGGTATAAGTATAAAAGTGACTGGCAAAAAGGCCAAAAATGCCGCCAAAAAACTACAGAAATTAGTATTTCTTCACCGGATCCATATCAGTTTTACCTCCAAAATGCAGTGGCCGAAACGCTCAAAAAGCTGTCTTTTAAAGATTCTGAACAGCAGGAGGTTAGCAGCATTAAGCTACTTTTAGCAAAATTTACTCATACGATAATTATTTAATATATGGTTTTTAAAATGGCATAATGGCAGCATATTTGTTAAGTCCAGGTTAACATTTACGATTATTTGTTAACGAAATGAAACAAACAACAATGAAAAACAAATCAAAACTAATAGCAGCCGCTATAGTGGCGGTAACTATGTTCTTTACGATCAATGCAAAGGCTCAAACATCGGAAGCCAACAAATGGCGCTTCGGTATAGGTGTTGAAGGCGGTATACCTACCGGCAGCATCAATAACTTCTCAAATTTTGAGTTGGGTGGTACAGGAAGATTGCAATATGGCGTTACCAACAATTTTGCGCTAACCCTTACTTCCGGTTATTATAACTTCTTCGCAAAAGGAAGCAGCGCGACTTTGGGCGGAGTAACTTATACTACGAAGCCCGAGGACCAGGGACTGGTTCCGGTAAAAGTTGGTTTTAAGGCATTCTTTACACCTAACCTGTATTTCGGTGGTGAAGCAGGTGCGGGGTTTGAGACTACTTATGCCGATAACACCAAGCTGTTGTTATCACCGGCAATTGGCTTTGCCAATAAAAAATGGGATGTGGGCGTACGATATGAGAGTATATCTGGCCAGGATGATAACTATGGCACGGTTGCCCTTCGCATTGCCTATGGCTTCGGATTGTAAAACCAATACCTGTCAGAACAAAAAGCGGCCCGGAATTTCCGGGCCGCTTTTTTTATGGAATATGGTTAAATTAACTCAGCTTTCCCAGCGCTTCCTTTATCCTTCTCATCGCTTCGATCAGCTTATCCTCGGCTGCGGCATACGATAAACGAATGGATTTGGAATCGCCGAACGAGTCGCCGCCTACGGTGGCCACATGGCCTTCTTCAAGCAGGTAAAGGCTCAGTTCATCGGCATCTTTGATCACACGTCCGTTATAGCTTTTTCCAAAGAAAGCAGTAACATTGGGGAAGAAATAAAATGCTCCGTCGGGCAGGTTAGTTTTTATACCATCAATACCTTTTAATAATCCGTAAACCAAATCGCGGCGTTTTCTGAACTGCTCGCGCATCTGAAGGACGCTTTCCAGTCCGCCCTCCAGTGCGGCTACGCCCGCTTTTTGGGTAATGGAACAGGTTCCCGAAGTAACCTGGCCCTGCATTTTATCGCAGGCTGCAGCAATCTCTTTGTTCGATGCGGTGTACCCGATACGCCAGCCGGTCATGGCAAATGCTTTCGAGAAACCGTTAATAACGATCACCCGGTCTTTTATGCTGTCAAACTGTGCGATAGATTCGTGCTTATCTACAAAATTGATATGCTCGTAAATCTCGTCCGAAAGGATGTAAATACCCGGATGGCGTTCAAATACTTTTGCCAGCCCTTCCAGTTCGTCCTTACTGTAAACGCTTCCTGTCGGGTTGCAGGGAGACGAGAACATGAACAGTTTTGTTTTTGACGTGATGGCTGCTTCTAACTGTTCCGGTGTGATCTTGAAATCCTGCTCAACGGTTGCATTGATGAATACGCTTTTACCCTCGGCCAGCTTTACCACCTCCGAATAAGAAACCCAGTAGGGGGTAGGGATGATCACCTCTTCGCCCGGATTTACTAAGCAAAGCACGGCATTGGCAATAGCCTGTTTAGCGCCGGTCGATACGACGATCTGGCTGAAATCGTAATCCAGGTTATTTTCATTCTTCAGCTTGGCCGATATGGCTTTACGCAGTTCGGGATAACCGGAAACGGGCGTGTAATAGGTAAAATTTTCATCCATCGCCTTTTTAGCTGCTTCTTTAATATGTTCCGGGGTATGGAAGTCCGGTTCTCCGAAGCTCAGGCTGATCACATCAACACCTTTTGCGGCAAGTTCACGGCCGAGTTTAGCCATTTTGATCGTAGCAGATTCCGCAAGGTTGTTGATTCGGTTACTTAATTCGTTCATCTCAGATTTTTATTCGTGCGCGCAAATATAGAAATTAAGGCTTAAGACGAAAAGGATAAAACTTAAAGGTTTTAAGAAGCCCCTTTTTTGCTTTCAGCTTTAGACTTTCTGCTTACCTTTGGCTTCAAATCAATAGCACTTTGCAGCAACAGAAGCGGATAATATTACTGGCGCTTATTACCGGTATCATATTGATGATCGCAAAGTTTGGGGCTTACCTTATCACCTCCTCGAACTTTGTGCTGACCGATGCTGCCGAAAGTATTGTAAACGTGCTGGCCAGTTCGTTTGCTTTTTTTAGTATTTACCTGTCCGCCCAGCCCCGCGACCTGAATCATCCTTACGGGCATGGCAAAGTGGAGTTCTTTTCCGTATTTATTGAGGGTGGATTAGTCGGCATAGCCGGGGTCTGTATCATTATCAAATCGATTTATAATATCTTTTACCCGCACGATGTACACGATCTTTTGACCGGGTCGTATATCATAGGGGCCACAGGAGTTGTAAACGGTGTGCTGGGCTTTTACATGATCAGGAAAGGCAAGTCATTGAGATCGATCACCCTCGACGGCGATGGCAGGCACCTGATAGCCGATATGGTCACCAGCCTGGGATTGATCGCAGGATTATTGCTGATTTACTTTACGAAGGTCTATGAACTCGACAGCATATTGTCTATTGCCGTAGGATTATATATCGTGTACAGCGGTTACAGATTGGTTAGAAAATCGGTGTCCGGCCTGATGGACGAGACCGATTTTGAGATCGTAAAGGATGTTTTGAAGATACTGAATAAGGAAAGAAAAGATGAATGGATAGATTTTCACAACTTCAGGGCGCAGAAATACGGTCACGAGTTGCATATCGACTGTCACATGACGCTGCCTAATTACTTTGACCTGAACAGGGTGCATGAAGAGGTTTCACTTGTCGACAAGCTGGTAAACCGGGAGGCCAGGATCAAAACAGAATTTTTCATCCATGCGGATCCCTGCCTGCCAAATTGCTGTCACTACTGCAGCATGCCCAACTGCCCGATCAGGTCAGAAGCGAAAACGACTACCATCAACTGGACGATGCAAAACATTACGAGAAACAAAAAACATTACGAATAATGTACCGGTTTAATGTACGCGTATACGGATTACTTATTAATGAACAGGACCAGGTGCTTATCAGCGATGAGCAGGAATATGGTATGCAATTCAGTAAGTTCCCGGGCGGCGGTCTGGAATTTGGTGAGGGTTTGACCGATGGGCTGAAGCGCGAGTTTATGGAAGAATGTAATGTTGAAATTGACGTGATCCGGCATTTTTATACGACTGACTTTTTTGTCAAATCGGCATTTAATGATACCCAGGTCATCAGCGTCTATTATCAGGTCAGGAATGTTTCTCCGCTGTCCCTGATGTTCAAAACAGCTCCTTTTGATTTTGACGGTGAAGGCGAGATTTTGCAATCTTTCAGGTGGATCAGCCTTGACAAATTATCGGAAGATGATGTTACCTTCCCGGCGGATAAACATGTGGTGAAACTATTATTGAACGAGATATGAGCCTTACAGACAGGGATAGAAATGTAATATGGCATCCCTACACACAAATGAAAACCGCTCCGGCGTCCATACCCATTGTCAGAGGTGAGGGCGCTTGCCTGTACGGAGAAAACGGAAAATGTTATATCGATGCGGTTTCATCGTGGTGGGTCAATATACACGGTCATGCTCATCCATATATTGCGCAAAAAGTGTCCGGGCAGCTTAGCCGCCTGGAGCATGTGATCTTTGCCGGTTTTACACACGAACCGGCGATAGAGCTTGCCGAACGCTTGCTCAAAATTCTTCCCGATAATCAGTCTAAAGCGTTTTATTCGGACAACGGATCGACCGCAGTGGAAGTTGCCCTGAAAATGTGCCTGCAATACTGGCACAACCAGGATATTCATCGTACTAAAATACTGGCGCTCAAAAATGCCTATCACGGCGATACTTTTGGCGCCATGGCCGTAAGCGGCCGCAGCGCTTTTAATGCTGTTTTTGAAAGTTTACTGTTCGAAGTGGAGTTTATCGATCTCCCCGATGCGGCTAACATCGACGATCTCAAATCTCATATCTCAAATCTCAAATCCGATCTTGCCTGTTTTATTTTCGAACCGCTGGTACAGGGTTCGGCGGGAATGCTGATGTACGAGGCTCAGTACCTGGATGAATTGATGCAGCATTGTATTGAGGAAGATGTATTGCTCATAGCCGACGAAGTATTCACCGGCTTCGGTCGTACGGGGCGGCGCTTTGCGTGTGATTATTTATCGTCAAAGCCCGATGTGATGTGTTTTTCCAAAGGGCTGACCGGGGGAACCATGGCTATGGGGCTTACCACCTGTTCGCAGCGGATATATGATGCATTTTTATCCGACGATCGCTTAAAAACGCTTTTTCACGGTCATTCCTACACCGCAAACCCGGTTGCCTGTTCGGCCGGTATCGCCAGTCTTGACCTGTTTATGGAGGATTACACGATGGAAAATATACGCCAGATCGAAAAGCGGCACAGGAAATTCGGTTCAAAGATCGCCGGCCATCCGCGCATCAGGACGATCAGGCAAACAGGAACCATCCTGGCTATGGAGTGGGAGACGGGCGATGATACTTCTTATTTCAGCTCACTGCGCGACAGGCTGTACGAATATTTCCTGAAAGCCGGTATCCTGTTACGGCCTTTGGGCAATGTATTGTACATTTTACCGCCGTATTGCATAACCGATGAACAGCTCGACTATATTTACGGCAAAATTGAAAATGCCCTCGACGAATTATAGATCATGGAATTTAACAAACTACTATCAGAAATAATTAATAATCCGCAATTGCACTCCCGCTGGTTAAACACCCTATCCCTGATGGAAAATACCGGCGCGCGCAAAATATCTGCCTCTGAAGACCCGGAAACAGTAACTTACATCATCCTGAAACACGCGGCCGAGGAGCACCGCCATGCTTTCTACCTGAAAAAACAGATAGAGAAGATCGAAAAAAATGATTGCCCTACCTATTCCAATGCCTATTTGCTTGCTCCAAACAGCAGCCGGCACTATCTAAACCAGTTGGATGTGGATGTATGCCGTTATTTGAAACAGGAATTCGGTTTGAGCGGCAAACAGCTTCGCTTTGCTGCGTATCTGCTGGTAACTTACGCCATTGAAGTGCGGGCTGATGAGCTATACCCCGTTTACCAGGATGAACTGGAGAAAGCTGAAAGCAGGGTAAATGTGAAGTCGATCATCATGGAAGAGGAAGGCCACCTGGAGGAAATGATCAATCAATTAAAAAACTTTTCGGCCGATTGGCAGGTACATGCAGATAAAGCCGTCGAGTTTGAAACGGTACTGTTCAATAGCTGGATCAAACAGCTTGGGAAAGAGCTTACAGCAGAAAAAGTCACCTGAAGAAAGTCTTTTTAAACAAAAAATGCACAGACATGATCCGTGCATTTTATCAATTCGTGAAATTCGAGTTCTTAATTACCGCCGCCCTGCATAGCTCTCAGATCATCCATCGTGATCTTGTCAAAATCGGAGCTTATGGCAAATGTTCCGGCCGGAGCTTTGTCGTCCGAAACGCTTTTTACGGTTACATCGGCGCTCATCATTTGTCCGCCCTGGCCCTGCTGAAACGCGGTGTACTGTACCGGGAAACCTCCCGCATTTTTATAGTAAAACGGCATTGCGGTTTTGGGTACTGAAACATCGTCGGTTACCCATATCGCATAGGTTTTCCCAGTTTTGTTGTCCTTAGCCTCGACCTTTTTGCAATTAAAACCCGATATCTGTTTGGTGCTGTCGGGAACCGGAGTAAAAGTAAACGTAGGGAAGCCTGACATCATCTGGTCTATTTCATCCGGGTTTGCTATTGCAGCTTTTTTGATGGATGCTACCGGAACGTCGATCAGTATGGCAAGTGATCTGCGTGCCGAGTCCGTCAGTATCGTAATGGTAGCCGGTCCGGCAGTGAATGTCACGGCAGAAGAATCGGGCTTGAAGTAATCCTTTACTTCAACATCCTGGCCCCGCATACTTGTGGTATAGGTAACCACGCCGGAAGTATAATTTTTTTGCGCACTGGCGCTCATAACAGTTGCTGAAAGGGCAATGCCAAGTGCAACACCGAGAATTTTCATTTTCATATTTGTTTATTTGATTTCTACAATTTAGATATTTTAACAGTTACGATGCAAATTTTTTATCCTTTAATTAGATACAAGTGTCAACGATTTGTTACGTTTCAGATCCCAATATTTATCGCCGTTTATGACTAATTGCTTTTCAGAATTGCCATCAAGAACTATTAGCCTGTAATCGTAATTTTTATTCACAAAGTCCGCATCAATCCGGCCCGATACATATAGACAATCTGCCTTGATCTTTGAGGTCAAAACCATTCTGCCGTGGCTTTGGTTTAACAGTACCACTTTTTTATTGCCGAACTGTACCAGGTTATTCTTTTTAAGGATGAATGAGGAAAGAACATTTGAGTCAGGCGGACATATTTTTACAGAACTTACCTGACAGCTATCCAGGTATGGCTGAACGGAGTACCGGAATATTTTATCGGTATCCGCCAGGTCGGTCAGCACCAGCGCTTTATTTCCTGATTTGAAAATGATACCCGTATGCTTTCTTAAACTAAGAAATGTGATCGTATCCGAATGGGTGTTTCTCCACCTTTTAAAACTTACCGTTATGCTGAACAGCAGAATCAGCCCGAGGCTCAGTTTCAGGAACACAGTTTTCCTGTTATAGAGGAAGCAAAATAGTAAAATGAATATGCCATACAGCAGCCAGCAATCCGCAGCTGAAAGCCATATTTTATTGATACCGGCAAGCGGCGCATGTTCGATAAACGCCAGGACTTTATCCGTGACCAGGATCGTTTTTTCCAGTATCACGGCTAAGATCGCAGAAACAAAAGGGATCACGGGTAAAAAAAGATAAGCCATCCCCGCGTACAGGATGACAACAGAAGGTATGATGATAAACAGGTTGCTGATAAGGAAATAGACCGGGAACTGGTGAAAATAATAGGCACTTAGAGGGAAGGTAATAACCTGCGCCGCTATGGATGCCGAGCAAAGAACCCATAACTTATCGACCCACTTATTTCCAAAATCGAACCAACGATAGATCACGGGCTGAAAAATGATCAGTCCTGCAACGGCGAGATATGACAACTGGAAGCCAACATCTGTGATCAGGAAAGGATCATAGAGCAACAAAAAGAAAGCGGAGATAGCCAGTATGTTCAGTGTATTGATATTACGGCTGTAGGTTTTGCCGATAATGATCATCGATATCATCATCGCTGCGCGGCATACGGCGGGCGAAAGACCCGTAAGCAACGCGTAACCCCATATTAACAAAATAATGAGTATTGCCTTGGTCGCTTTGCCGTGCCTGAAACGCTCCATAAACAGCAGCATCAGATTGAGCAGGTAGAAAATGATGGCTACATGCGCACCGGATACGGAAAGCACATGGATCGTTCCCGTTTTGGAGTAGGCTTGCAAAACATCGCTGCTCAGGTCGGCTTTGTAACCCAGTATTAAGGTAGAAGCGACACCGGCAGCTTCGGGGTTGTGCACCTGTTTTTTGAGTTTTTGCACCAATCGCTGTCTCAGCCTGAGCGACCAGGCAACTATTTGGCTACCTGCATCTTTTTTTAGAATTACAAACTGACCTTGCTGCAAAAATACCTGGTAATGGATATTTTTATTGGCCAAATATTGTTTATAGTTGAATTCACCGGGATTAGCAGGCGATTCGACTGTGTTATAAGCTGCCGGGATCAGCAATTCATATCCATAATAAAGATCACGCGCTGCGCTGTCCCTGACGGAAATAAGCAGGGTGCAGCTTACTGGCGATTGCACGCCTTTATACCAGCTCTTTTCAGCAACAGCGGTAAAACGGGTTATGCCATTTTTTGCCGTGGGTTCGCTGCTGATCTTTACCGCAAGATATTGTGCGGGCTTCGCGGCGAAGTGATCTTTGTGGTTCAGCTCGTTATAATGATTGGTTACCAGCCACCCGGCTGAGAATAAAACCAGGTTTATCAATACACCTCCAAGCCAGCGATGCCTGTACAATTGCATGGCACGGTAGGCGATATTGAGTAAAATAAATGCGGAAGAAAGTGTAAGAAACGAAGTTAGCGGGAAGGGATTGTATATTATCCCGGTAAAATGCAGGCCGCATACGATCCCCGCAAGAAAGGGAGCGATCAGTATAACAAAAGGGATCTCGCCTTTATGGCCGGGTATCATCTTTATGCGCAGGTTCAGGCAATACGCTCATGTTTGCCATGTTCGCGAATAAAGATACGCTTTCGGTACGTTAATTAAAGCTGTTCCCGTACCTCGAGCAGGAATTTTTTGATGTTTTCGAGCGCATCAACTACACGCTGATTTTCTTTGTCCTCGTTGATGTTCTTCCTCAGGTGTTCCCTGGCGCCGTTAAGCGTATACCCTTTTTCCTTGATCAGGTGAAAAATGATCTTCAGGTTTTCAATGTCTTCAGGGGTAAAATAACGGTTGCCTTTTTTATTCTTTTTGGGCTGCAACACCTCAAATTCCTTCTCATAAAAGCGAATTAATGACTGATTTACGTCAAATATCGCCGCCACCTCGCCCATGGTGTAGTACATCTTGCTGATTTCGTGTTCTTTATAAGGCATGCTCAAAAGTAATTATTGACTTTCACTTATACGAAATAAGTATACCCAAAGTTCTATGTAAAACAGAAGTGTGGAAAACTTTAGTAAGAAACCTCAAGAGTTTTAGTTTCAGAAGCTTAGTTCGTGCAGCCGGATTTTCGTGCTTTCGGGGTAATAATTACCTTTGCACACATTCTGATTTTGTTTATGACAGCCGCCGAGATACGTAAAGCTTTTCTTGATTTTTTTGTTTCCAAAGGCCATGTAATTGTGCCATCCGCTCCCATCGTGGTAAAGAACGACCCTACGCTGATGTTCACCAACGCGGGGATGAACCAGTTCAAGGGTATATTTTTAGGAGAGGTTCCTGCCAAATACCCGCGCGTAGCCGATACACAGCGCGTG
>DASZWG010000350.1:0-2331 GCA_035546675.1 Mucilaginibacter sp.
CATGGCGGCATCGCCCTCTTCCGAATGTTCGGTAAGCAGCTGCAGACCCACACAAATACCCAGCGTGGGCTTTCTCAGCGATTTGATCTTTTCAACCATCCCGCTTTGTTCCAGTTTGTTCATGGCGGCCCCGGCGTGTCCTACTCCGGGGATAATATAGCGGTCAAACTGTTCAAAATCAGCTTCACTAAAAACCATACCATATTCTATGCCCAACCGCTCTAAAGCTGCTGTCAGGCTGAAAATATTCCCGGCACCGTACCGTATTATACCTATCATTTAGTTATAGTTGCAGTGGCAGTAGCAGTAGCAGTAGCAGAATTGCATGACTGCAACTGCCACTTAAAACTGCCACTATAAAACACCCTTCGTACTCGGTAAAACCATCTTATCTGCATCGCGCTTTACAGCCATTTTGATTGCTTTGGCGAAGGCCTTAAATATCGCTTCGATCTTGTGATGTTCGTTTTGCCCTTCGGCTTTAATATTTAAGTTGGATCTGGATGCGTCTGAAAACGATTTGAAGAAATGGAAAAACATTTCAGTCGGCATTTCGCCGATTTTTTCCCGTTTAAATTCCGCATCCCATACGATCCAGTTCCTGCCGCCGAAATCGATGGCTACCTGCGCCAGGCAATCATCCATCGGCAGGCAAAAACCATAACGTTCGATACCACGCTTATCGCCCAATGCTTTGGCAAATAATTCGCCCAGGGCTATGCCGGTATCCTCAATGGTATGATGCTCGTCAATGTGCAGATCGCCTTTCGCTTCAATTTCCAGGTCGATGCTGCCGTGTCTGGCGATCTGCTCCAGCATGTGATCGAAAAAGTGAATGCCTGTCGATATTTTAGCCTCGCCCTTGCCGTCCAGGTTCACCCGGATATAAATATCAGTCTCTTTGGTCGTCCGGCGGTGTTCAGCAACGCGTTCGCCCAATTTCAGAAACTCATACACCTTTTGCCAGTCGGTGGTTTCTAAGGCAATAACATCACGCAGTGCCTCGTGCTGCTCCTGTGTGAACTCGCTTCCTCCTAAGTTGGAGCCGTTGTTCAGCCAGATTGCTTTTGCGCCCAGGTTTTTGGCCAGCAGCACATCATTCTTCCGGTCGCCGATGGTGTAGGACCTGGCCAGATCGTATTTCTCCGTATCAAAGTATTGGGTAAGCAGGGCTGTGCCAGGTTTACGGGTAGGGGCGTTGTCTTTTGCAAAAGTGCGGTCGACATGTATGCCTGAAAATTTAACGCCTTCGTTCTCAAAAGTCTTCAGCACAAAATTTTGGATAGCGTGAAAATCTTCTTCGGCGTACGAAGACGTACCCAAACCGTCCTGGTTAGTTATCATCGCCAGTTCATAGTCCAGTTCTTTGGCGATCCTCGGCAGCCAGGTTAATGCACCGGGGTAAAACTCCAGCTTGGCAAAAGAGTCGATCTGCTCGTCAGCAGTCTCGAGTATCAATGTGCCGTCGCGGTCGATGAATAATATTTTCTTAGGATTGCTCATTTGTATTCCTGCAAAGCTTGTATTAATATTTTGTTTTCAGCCGGTGTACCGACGGTAATACGAAGACTACCTTCGCACAACTCGACTTTGGACCGGTCGCGCACGATAATGCCTTTGCCTACCAGGTATTCGTAAATCCCTCTCGGGTCTGTTGTTTTGACCAGTATAAAATTAGCATCCGAAGGATAGATGTCCAGCACAAAATCAAAATTCTTAAGTCCTAGCACAAGATTGTCCCGCTGAGTTAAGACCTCTTTTATCCAGTTGTTTACCTGGTCTATGTTCTGCAGCGCTTTAAGCGCCAGTTGCTGTGAGGCCTCATTTACATTGTAAGGCGGCTTTACCTTGTTCATCACCTCGATGATCTCTTCGCTGGCAAAGGCCATACCGACGCGTAACCCGGCCAGGCCCCAGGCTTTGGAAAGCGTTTGCAACACCACTAAGTTGGCGTATTCGGTCAGTTCTTGTATGAAAGTTTTTTGCCGGCTGAAATTGATATAAGCCTCATCGATCACCACGATGCCGCCGAAATTAGCCAGAATGGTCTCCACATCTTCGCGGTGCATCGAATTGCCGGTAGGATTGTTGGGCGAGCAGATAAAGATCAGCTTGGTCTTTTCATCAATCGCTTCAGCAATTCCTTCCAGGTTAAGCTGGTATTCCGGTGTCAGGGGAACGCGTTTGATGGCGATATCGTTGATATTGGCCGAAACCTCGTACATGCCATAGGTCGGCGGGACCAGTATCACGTTATCTACTCCCGGGTTACAAAAACTGCGGAACAGGATATCGATAGCCTCATCGCTGCCGTTGCCTAAAAATATATTA
>DASZWG010000351.1:0-3591 GCA_035546675.1 Mucilaginibacter sp.
GGGGTGATCGAGTGATCCTCCGGTTATACCGGCACCCGTGCCATAAGAAAACGACGCAACCATGCCGCCACCGTTATTTGGCGTCATTGGGCTTATCGCCGTATTTTGCGTCATGGTGTATGTGGACGGGGTATAGGAAATGCTTGGTGCCTGGGCGTAGCTTTTTGAAGGCAAATATGCGACTATGCAAAAAAAAGCTGCCAGGACTATAGTGGTTCTCAACAGTTTCATTGAATCAGGGGTATCAGCTGGTTAATTATTGTTAGCGGGTGCTGGTATCACAAAATTCATGCAAAATATTGCCGGGTAAGAGAAAACGGCCTTTTCAGGTGTTTAAACAATGGTTGCGATGGCTACCTATGCATGGTGGGCATCGCGATTTTGGAGTATCAGGCTGAAAACGTGTGTTTTATTCCACAGTTTGGGTAAGGATTATTGGGTACTATAATTCGGAGGACTAAGCCGTGATGGGATATCTAACGCAAGAATCCTGCAATCCCGAAATCTTAAAAACCCTGGTTCAGACAAAAGTGTATTTTAATAATAACTGATCTTCCGCACAACAATAGGCCGATGTATTTCCTGCCGCACCACCGATCCATAATCCTCCACCTGGCCAATCCTGCGTAACCAATTGCCCTTTGCATCGAAGGCTGTATAATGATAAGTTGTTTTATTTACAGGCTTCTTGACATCGCCATTAAAATATTCTTCTTCTATCAACAGGCGCTTGTCGTCATATTTGTACTGTATTCTATATGAGTAGTCTTTGGACGAATAGATTTCCTCTATTCTGTTCCCTGCGGCATCATATTTAAAAATGGCATTGTTCTTTGCGCCGTATTGAGCCGGATCAAGCACCCGGGCATTCCAAACCTCCAGCACTATGCGGCCATTCGTATCGTATTTGTAAATTACCGGCACCTGTTCCTCCACTGCGATTGTCATCACGGCTGTCTTTTTGCCGTCTGGGCCATATACATATTCATATTTGATAACGGCATTGCTGATGCCGGCCCTCCTGGTTTGCATCAGGTTGCCGTGAATGTCAAAATCGTTGGTCTCCGTCTCACCGGGGTCTCCTTTTTCTTGCCGGTAAAATTCCTGCAGTTGCTTTACCTTACCATGCAATATCTCGAAATAGGCATCAAAGGCTGTTGTAATTTCGGTTTTATATTCTTTATGGCACGATAATGTGACAATGGACGCAGCGGATAATAATATTGGTCTCCTGAATAGCATGTGAAGGAAAGGCATTACCTAAAGATACAAAATAACACTACCTATTCCCCGGATTTTTACTAATTTTCGCAAACCAATTTTACTGTTCAATATTCTTCATCACTTAGTGGGGCCGTAAGGCGTTAACTAACGCATATATTTTTACCAATTAGAACCAACAACAATGAAGATCACTTCGTTCGAAGACTACCTGAAAACCTACCAGAGAAGCGTGGACACTCCCGAGGAATTCTGGGCCGATATTGCCGGTAACTTTCAATGGCGTAAGCCCTGGATAAAAACGCTGGAATGGAACTTTACCGAGCCCAGCGTAAAATGGTTTATCGGCGCTAAACTGAACATCACCGAGAACTGCCTCGACAGGCACCTCGACAAACTGGGCGATAAACCCGCCATCCTTTGGGAACCGAACGACCCGACCGAGGATCACCGTGTGCTCACTTATCGCCAGTTGCACGAGAAAGTTTGCGAGTTTGCGAACGTACTGAAGAATAACGGCGCCAAAAAAGGCGACCGCATTTGCATCTACATGCCTATGGTGCCCGAACTGGCCATTGCTGTTTTAGCCTGTGCCCGGATCGGAGCTATCCATTCGGTAGTTTTTGGCGGCTTTTCGGCACAGTCCATTGCCGACCGTATCAGGGATGCGGAATGCAATATCGTGATCACGGCGGATGGCGGCTTTCGCGGAACGAAGGAAATACCACTAAAAAATGTGATCGACGATGCGCTGGTGCAATGCCCGTCGGTAAAAAAAGTGATCGTATTAACCCGAAGCCGTACGCCAATTTCAATGATCAAGGGCCGCGATGTGTGGTGGGAAGACGAGATCAAAAAAGTAGAGACCCAGGGTAATACAGACTGTGAGGCTGAGGAAATGGATGCCGAGGATATGCTCTTTATCCTCTACACCTCCGGTTCTACCGGCAAGCCGAAAGGCGTGGTGCATACCTGCGGAGGTTATATGGTGTACGCGGGCTACACGTTTGCCAACGTATTCCAGTACAATCCCGGCGAGGTGCATTTCTGTACCGCGGATATCGGCTGGATAACCGGGCACTCCTATATTGTTTACGGCCCGCTGTCGCAGGGTGCTACTACACTGATGTTTGAAGGCATCCCGACCTGGCCTAATGCGGGCCGTTTCTGGGATATCGTCGAAAAATATAAAGTTGATATACTCTACACCGCTCCTACGGCCATCCGTTCGCTGATGAGTTTCGGCCTCGATGTGGTAAAGGATAAGGACCTGAGTTCGCTGAAAAAATTAGGCTCGGTAGGAGAACCGATCAACGAAGAGGCATGGCACTGGTTTGATGAGAACATCGGCCACAAACATTGCCCCATAGTAGATACCTGGTGGCAGACTGAAACCGGTGGTATTATGATATCGCCCATAGCCGGCGTTACCAAAACCAAACCCAGTTTTGCCACGCTGCCGCTGCCTGGCGTACAGCCCGTACTGGTTGATGAGAACGGCAAGGAAGTTGAAGGCAATAGTGTAAGCGGCAACCTTTGTATCAGGTTCCCCTGGCCGGGCATGATACGCACCACTTACGGCGACCATGAGCGCTGCCGTAAAACTTATTTCGCCACCTATCCGGGCAAGTATTTTACCGGCGACGGCTGCCTGCGCGATGAGGATGGGTACTACCGCATTACCGGCCGTGTGGACGATGTGCTGAACGTGTCCGGTCACCGCATCGGTACCGCTGAAGTGGAAAATGCGATCAATATGCACGCAACTGTTGTCGAGTCGGCTGTGGTGGGTTACCCGCACGACATTAAGGGGCAAGGTGTATACGCTTTTGTGGTGAGTCCGAACAAGCACGACGATGAAGAACTGACCCGAAAGGATATCCTGATGACGGTTACCCGCATTATCGGGCCAATAGCCAAACCGGATAAGATACAGTTCGTAAACGGTTTGCCCAAAACAAGATCGGGCAAGATCATGCGGCGCATTCTGCGAAAAATTGCAGAAGGTGATACATCAAATTTAGGCGATACCACTACCCTGCTCGACCCGGCCATAGTGGAGGAGATCAAAGCAGGGGCGTTGTAATAGCCTATGGTTCATAGCAGGCAATATCAAATCATGAACTATAAGCCAATCAAAACCAATGATGCTTTTTGATGTTCTTAAAATACATCTAATACAAAAACATCATGGATAAATTACAAATCAATGGAAGCTGGAACGAGCTTAAAGGCAAAATTAAACAGGCTTACGGCGACGTAACCGATGACGACCTTGTACGGGAAGAGGGCAAAGACGACGAACTGCTGGGCAAGCTCCAGCAAAAAACCGGGAAAGGCCGCGACGAGCTCGTCAGGTGGATAAACAGT
>DASZWG010000352.1:0-4551 GCA_035546675.1 Mucilaginibacter sp.
CGTAGTGATCATCAAAACCAAAAACAACAACCCGGTAAAGGCTCCACCCGTGCAGCCACACAACTGAATGACCCATCCCTGGAAATGATAGAAGTGTTGATTGTTAAAGAAATTTTATAATTTTATACTACGATCAATTAAAACCTTTCATCACATGAACTGGAAACTTGTTTTTCAATTATCGGTCTTCGGATTGATCATGGCTTTTGCGACGATATCCCTGATACCCGAAAAAGCCGAACCCATTTTCTGGCTGGCTATTTTTATTTTCTGTGCCTACGTAATAGCCAAAGTTTGTACACGTAAGTATTTCCTTAATGGTTTTTTTGTAAGCCTTGTAAACTGTATCTGGATCACGGCTGCTCATATCGCATTTTACAGCACGTATGTTGCGAACCACGTGAACACGGTGCGAATGACAGACGGGCATCCGATATTACCCGGTCATCCGCGGGTTGAAATGCTCATATTCGGTCCGCTTTTCGGGATCGCGTTCGGGCTGATACTCGGTTTATTTTCGTGGATAGCCTCGAAGATCGTTAAACCGAAGGCCGCGGTGCAATAATATAGCTGGTGAAATCTGACCGTAATGAAATTAGCTTTGTAAACAATCAGAATAAAGTTTAATTTAGCGGCATTATTATTCAACTGCAATGAAACCGTTCATACCCACATCAGTCTACGGATTTTTTAATTATGTGCTGGCCCTTACCATGATGTCGTCACCCTGGCTGTTTGGTTTCCAGGATGCTCACGGTGCGGCGCTCTTTCTGCCGCTTTACCTAGGATGGCTCCAGTTGCTGATGGCAATTTTCAGCAATCACCAATGGGGAATAATCAAGGTATTCCCGGTACCGATGCATTGTTTTATCGATGTTGTATTCGGGTTCTTCTTACTGATCTCACCATTCCTGTACGGGTATTATATTCACGTGTTCTGGCCGCAATTGCTGATGGGCATCGTATGGTTCTCGCTTGGCATGTTTACCCAGCATTCGCCGGTTACCGACGAACCGCACCACGTGTTTAAGGATGGTTTGCTGAACGATACCGCCGATGTGGACGAAGCGATGACGCATTAACAGCAAATTTGTAAAATATAAAAAAGGCTCCTTGTTAACCAGGGAGCCTTTTTCTTTGGCGTTCATCCTCAGAATAACATTTCCGGTGGCGGGGTAACCCCTTTCAGCCGCAGGTAAGCTACGGTTTGGCCGCGGTGGTGTGTCTGGTGCTCAAAAGCCTTGTTAAAGGCGACCGAGGCGGTAATTTCAGCCCCTTCAACTTTCCCTTTTTGCTGCATCTCTTCGGGTGTGAGCGTTTGCAGCAGGTTGATCACATAATCGTAGCTGTCCATTACGGCCTTGGTTACATCGGCCTTGTTGGGCGCAATAAGCTTTTCGGCCGAGCCTTTCAGCGGACCCATTTTGCCGGTTACCGAACCGATCAGGAAGTAATTGCCGTCGGCAATGTGCAGCATCTGCGCGGCAAAAGTTCTCATCTCGGGCGTAGGTTTTACCGTGGTGTAACCGTCTTCGGGCATGGCGTCTAAGTAGGCTTTGGTATAAGCCTTGGCGCGCTGCCAGTCGGCAATCATTTGGTCTTTGTCTGCCTGGGCGCGTACCGTTGTCCAGGTAAAGGCTGTCACTACCAGGGTGAGCAGCAATGCAAATCTTTTCATCATAATTCTGCTGGGTTTTTGGTTGGAATGTAACAACTAAGTTACAGTAATATTTTACTGATCTGCAATGCTTTAACCAAATAATTTCTCACAGAGGCTGATTGAGTAATTCCACAAAAAAGCCCCGGCTTACGCCAGGGCCCGCACACATTAACCATTATAAAACTGAACAGAAATGTCAATTTATGTAAAGGTGTCTTAAGAAAGATCAGGCTTTCGGCCTTGGTCTTTCCGCTTTAAGCTCAATTAAGAGCATCCCATCGAGTTGCCGCAGTTGAGGCATTTGTAACAGGTGCCCGAACGTACGGTAGTATGCCCGCACACGTTGCACGATGGCGCATCGCTTTGCACGCCCATGCTCAGGTCGACGCTCAGGCTCTTTTTGCTGCCGTTTCCGCCGTCTGCTGTTACCGTTTTTGCCGGTTCGTAAACATTGGTCTCGTCGGTATTGATATCCTCGTCCAGCATTTGCGGGTTACCAACTACCGCTTTTTGCTCGGTTATCACATGCACCAGGTCGGTACGGTTCAGGTATTCGTAACCCAGCATCCTGAAAATATAGTCGATGATGGAAGTTGCGCTCTTAATATTGGCATGACCGATCACCATACCGGCAGGCTCGAAGCGCGTAAAGGTGAATTTCTCTACATACTCTTCCAGCGGAACGCCGTACTGCAAACCAACTGATATCGCGATAGCAAAACAGTTCATCAGCGAGCGGAAAGTAGCGCCTTCCTTGTGCATATCCACGAATATCTCGCCCAATGTGCCATCCTCGTATTCGCCGGTGCGAACAAATACCGTTTGCCCGTCGATGCTGGCTTTTTGCGTATAGCCGCGGCGCTTGTAAGGCATGTGCTTCTTCTGCACCACGCGCGAAAGCTGGCGCATAAAGTTAGTGTCTTTCGATTTTTCGATGATCGCCATCGCAGCTTCCAGTACCTGGTCGGGGGTGAGGTCGCTCAGTTTCACGTTAGCGGCTTCTCCCAGCACTTCCTCTACGCTATCGAGTTTTTCTTCGGCCTCCTCTTTCTTGTCAGATTTGGTTGACAGCGGCTGCGACAGCTTGCAGCCGTCACGGTAAAGCGCGTTGGCCTTTAGTCCCAGTTTCCACGACAGGTCGTAGCAGTCTTTGATCTCTTCAACCTTAGCCTCGTTGGGCAGGTTGATGGTTTTAGAGATAGCGCCCGACAGGAAAGGCTGTGCCGCGGCCATCATCTTGATGTGGCCGTGCGCATGGATATAGCGTTCGCCTTTGGCGCCGCATTTGTTGGCGCAATCGAATATCGGGTAATGCTCGGCCTTCAGGTACGGCGCCCCTTCGATGGTCATGGTGCCGCAAACGTATTCATTGGCTTCGGCGATCTGCTTTTTGCTGAATCCTAAGGCACGCAGCAGGTTAAAGTCGGTTGCATTATATTGTTCGGGTGTAAATCCCAGGCGTTTCAGGGTATCTTCGCCGAGCGTCCATACATTGAACGCAAAGCCGATCTCGAATGCCGAAACGATGGCCTTATCCAGCTTGTCTAATTCGGCATTGGTCAGGCCCCTGGTTTTCAGGCTGTCGGGGTTGATGTGCGGCGCGCCGTTCAGGCTTGCGCTGCCTTTGGCATAGTTCACAATAGCCGTGATCTCGTGCTCCTTGTAGCCCAAATTTTTCAAAGCTTCAGGAACCGCCTGGTTGATGATCTTGAAGTAACCGCCACCCGATAATTTCTTGAATTTCACCAAAGCAAAATCAGGCTCGATACCCGTCGTATCGCAATCCATCACTAAGCCGATGGTGCCCGTCGGTGCAATAACGGTGGTTTGCGCATTGCGGTAGCCGTGCTGCTCGCCCATTTCAACCGCCTTATCCCATGCGTTGCATGCTGCCGAAAGCAGGTAATCGGGGCAGTATTTCGGGTTGATGCCCGGAGGATGTATTTCCAGCGCTTCGTAATTCTCGGTCGAGTTATAAGCCGCATAGCGGTGGTTGCGCATTACGCGCATCATGTGTTTCTTGTTTTCTTCGTAACGGCGGAATGGACCCAGCTCGCGGGCCATTTCGGCCGAAGTGGCGTAAGCCGTACCGGTCATGATCGCGGAAATGGCGCCGCCTATCGCACGGGCCCTGTCGCTGTCGTAAGGAATACCGTTCACCATTAAGGCCGAACCCAGGTTGGCATAACCCAATCCTAAGGTGCGGTAATCGTAAGAGAGCTGCGCCACTTCCTTCGACGGGAACTGCGCCATCAGCACGGATATTTCGAGCACGATGGTCCATATCCGGCAGGCATGTTCAAAACCTTTTACATCGAATATGCGGGTTTCGGGATCGAAGAAATGCGCCAGGTTGATGGATGCCAGGTTACAGGCCGTATTATCGAGGAACATGTACTCGGAGCAGGGGTTCGACGCGTTGATACGCCCGCCTTCGGGACAGGTATGCCATTCGTTAATGGTGCTGTCATATTGTACGCCGGGGTCGGCGCAGGCCCATGCAGCGAAAGCGATATCGTCCCACAATTTTTGCGATGAGATCGATTTAACCGTCTTACCGGTCATGCGGCCCTTCAGTTCCCAGTCTTTCCCGGCATTCAGTGCATGGAAAAACTCGTTCGGTATACGCACCGAGTTGTTCGAGTTTTGCCCCGATACGGTACGGTAAGCTTCGCCTTCGTAGTCGGACGAATAACCGGCGGCGATGAGCGCGGCTACTTTCTTTTCTTCCTCAACCTTCCAGTTTACAAAGCCTTCTATCTCGGGGTGATCCAGGTCGAGGCAAACCATTTTGGCCGCCCGGCGGGTAGTTCCGCCCGATTTGATCGCTCCGGCGGCGCGGTCGCCGATCTTCAGGAACGACATCAGGCCCGACGACTGGCCGCCGCCCG
>DASZWG010000353.1:0-8343 GCA_035546675.1 Mucilaginibacter sp.
CACAGCCGGTACATTCGACATCTTTTACAAGGTGCGAAACCGTTACGAAACCTATATCGATAAGGAAACATTGCTGCCATATTTTTATGCTGAGAACAGGCACGAATCCAGCTATAAACACATGGACAACGTGGTTTTTAACCATAACAATAATACGATAAAGGCAGCCAAAGGCCTTTTCCATTATACAGGGGATGTGTTTGATTTTGTATCAGCTTATTATTTTGCACGTTGTATCGATGTTTCGAAGTTATACGTCGGCCAAACGATCACGATGCAATACTTTTTGGATGATGGCATACATACGCTGAGCATTACCTACCTGGGTAAAGAAAAAGTAAAGTGCGGACTCGGAACTTTCAATTGCCTTAAATTTAACCCCACTATTATCCCGGGCCATATTTTCAGGAAAGACAGCAAGCTGTATCTTTGGATCACCGATGATGGCAACCGCATACCTGTTAAGGCGCATGTGGAAGTTATTGTGGGGAGCTTAACGATGGATCTGGCATCGGCAAGCGGGCTTAAGTATCCCTTGAGGCCCTTAAACAAGGATACCGATTAGGTCATTAGCAAATAATATCGGCACAAACAATTATCAATAAGGTCGACGATTAATGATAGAAGCAGGCAATGTGCTGGTGCACGAAGATGTGGTAAAGGAAAACTTTGTATGCAACCTGAACAAGTGTAAAGGAGCCTGCTGTATTGAAGGGGATTCGGGCGCGCCGCTCGATCAGGGCGAACTGGCCATACTTGATCAGATATATCCGAAAGTTAAACCTTTCATGGCCGAAAAGGGCATCCGCACCATCGAAGAGAACGGAACTTATGTAACCGACTTCGAAGGCGATTATACGACCCCTTGCATAGATACCAATAAGGAATGTGCTTATGTAATCTGGGAAAACGGCATAACCAAATGCGCCATTGAAAAGGCATACGAACACGGCGCCATTAACTGGAAAAAGCCGATCTCCTGCCATTTGTATCCCATCCGCATCACTAAATATCCTGAATTTGATGTGCTGAACTATGACCGATGGAGCATTTGCAGCCCGGCATGTTCATTTGGAAATGAGCTTAAGGTGCGCGTGTACGAATTTCTGAAAGAGCCGCTGATACGCAAATATGGTGAAGACTGGTACATTGACCTGGAAGAACAGGCCAGGGGATTATGACCTTTCTTTATTCTTAAAAAAACCGATCAGTTCAGTTATCCTCGCTAAATGGTGATCATCATGCTCGGCGACGAACAGGAAGTGATCCATCATACGCATGGGGGTTTTAAGCCGCGGGTGCAATGCTGATCGAAAAATCATATCTTCATCCAACCCTTCGATCATAGAAATAGTTTGTACCCTGGCCTGTCTAAAATGATGTAGCAGGTCATCAAGCGTCATCGCATTGTGATTCGCTTCATCTGTCTTTCGGTTGGTCAGATCAGCAACCCTAAGTTCCTTTTTCCCGTTCCGGATATCCTCCAGTCTTCCCTGCCAAAGGGATTCAAGGTCACTCAGGTGCCCGATATTCTCCTTTATCGACCAGGTATCATCTGTTTTGATTTCCAGCCACTCTCCCTGGACAGGACGGCATAATTCTTCCAGTTTTCCCGGCGTGTCCTGCAGGCGCTTAACGATGGAAGGGAATATGTTTTCCTGCCCGCTGAAGTCAAATTTCCGCTCAAACCATTTGGCTGATTTCATAACTGCTTAATATTGTCTGGCTAAGATATTTTTTGATAGATTAATTCAATTACAATACGTATATTTGAATATAAATTTACACGTGTATGACTACGAAGCTCACATTAACTATAGAAGACCAGGTAATCGATTCAGCTAAAAAATATGCCCGTAAAAAGGGCGAAAGTTTATCCAATATAGTCGAAAACTATTTGAAATCTATAACAGCCCAGGACGATGCTGAGGTGACTATATCGCCCAGGGTCAGTAAATTGATGGGCACGATTAAATTACCGGAGGATTTTGACTATAAAAAGGAGCTTAGTGATGCTATTTCAAAAAAGTATGGTGAGAAATGATGAAAAACATCTTTATTGACACTAACATACTTATCGATTTTTTAGCAGACAGGCGCCCATTCTCTCTCGACGCAGCTAAACTTTTTGATTTTGCAATCAATGAAAAAATTACGGTACACGTGTCTGCAATATCTTATAATAATATTTACTATATACTCAGAAAGTCATTAAGCGACAATTCAGCAATAAGGCTATTGGAGGAACTGCAAGAAATGACTGTAATCGCTGACGTGACAGGGAAAATTATCAGGCGGTCTTTGAAAGCAGGCTTTAAGGATTACGAGGATGCGATACAATATTTCTGTGCATTAAGCATACCCGGAATAGATTGTATTGTTACACGAAATTCAAAGGATTTTAAAAAAAGCGCACTTGCCATAATGACTCCCGCAGAGGCTATAATAGCGCTGGCTGGTAATTTATAGAAATACCCGCACAGCGGATGAGCCCAACAGCCATCCGAATAAATTAAGGTGTTCTCAAACAACAATTACAATTAATTTGGATATTATTGTAATGAAAATACATTCCGATGAAAAAAGCTTTGATCACCGGTATCACCGGGCAGGACGGGGCGTACTTAGCCGAGTTCTTACTCAAAAAGGGCTATGAGGTACATGGCGTAAAGAGGCGCTCTTCGTTATTCAACACCGACCGTATCGACCACCTGTACCACGATCCGCACGAACAGAATGTGAGATTTAAGCTGTATTACGGCGACCTGACCGACTCGACCAACCTGATCAGGCTGATACAGGAGGTGCAGCCGGACGAGATATACAACCTGGCTGCGCAAAGCCATGTCAAAGTGAGCTTCGATACGCCTGAATATACCGCCAATGCCGATGGTATCGGTACGCTGCGCATCCTGGAAGCTGTTCGCCTGCTTGGAATGATCGAAAAAACACGCATTTACCAGGCATCAACCTCTGAATTGTATGGGCTTGTGCAGGCCGTTCCGCAAAGCGAAACCACGCCGTTTTACCCGCGTTCGCCTTATGCGGTGGCCAAGCTTTACGGTTACTGGATCATCGTAAACTACCGCGAAGCATACAACATGTATGCCTGCAACGGTATCCTGTTCAATCACGAAAGCCCGATCAGGGGGGAGACGTTCGTGACACGAAAAATAACACGAGCTGCATCAAAAATAGCCCTGGGCCTGCAAAACTGTTTGTATGTCGGTAATCTTTCGGCACAGCGCGATTGGGGCCATGCCAAAGACTATATCGAAGCCATGTGGCTGATGCTGCAACAGGATAAAGCCGAAGATTTTGTGATCGCAACGGGCGTTACGACAACCGTGCGCGATTTTATCCGGATGTCGTTTGCCGAACTGGGCATCGAGGTAGAATTCAGCGGGAAAGATGAGCATGAAAAGGGGGTGATCATCGATATGGACCAGGATAAAATGGATGAATTGGGTCTTAATCCGGATGCCTTGAAGTTCGGCCAGACCGTAGTTAAGGTCGACCCCAGGTACTTCAGGCCGACAGAGGTCGAATTGCTCATCGGCGACTCGACCAAAGCAAGACAAAAGCTGGGATGGCAACCCAAATACGATCTGCCGGCTTTGGTGAAAGATATGGTCCACGCTGACCTTCACCTGGTTAAAAAGGATGATTACCTGCAAAAAGGCGGGTTCAAAACTTTAAACTATTTTGAATAAAAAATGTTATTGACCAAACGGCCCCTGTTTGTATGAGAAGGTTCTTTACCTGCTTTGTCTTTTCGGTATTCACCTGCGGATCAGCCTTGGCGCAATCCGAATATCAGCCTTATTCGTACCAGTTTTACCAAAAGCTCGATAAGGCGATATATTCTCCTGATACCCGTATCCATAGCTCAATGAAGCCATTATTTGTTGACGATAGCTTAATCAGACCGGTTTACGATTCGCTGATGAACTATGGAACAGATACCGGAAGCCGGCATCGCAGTTGGGTGCGCCGTAAAGTGCTTGATGAACACCTTTTTGATGTACGCCAGCCTGATTATACTTTTTTTGCCGATTACCTGCCTGATCTTACTTTGGGCAGAGATTTTTCGGGCCAGAAAAACGCCTGGCTCAATACCCGCGGTTTCCAGGCAGGTGGTACGATCGGCAGTAAATTTTATTTCTACACCAGCGGATTTGAGGACCAGGCCGTTTTCCCCAATTACCTGGATAATTACGTCAACCAGGTAGGAATGATACCGGGCCAGGCTTTTGACAAAAGCTATGGAAAGAGCACTAAAGATTGGTCGTATGTGACAGCACTGATGTCCTATACACCATGTAAGGCGGTCAATCTTACTTTAGGCGAGGACAAGAATTTTATTGGTGATGGTTACCGTTCGGTACTGCTGTCCGATTTTGCCGCACCATACCCCTTTTTCAAGCTGACGCTTAAATTTGGAAATGTTGAGTATATGGCTATGTGGTCCTATATGGAGGATCAAAGCGCGCAGCAATTCAATTCATTTTCAAATAACAGGCGTAAATGGGGGGCATTCCATTATGTCGACTGGAACGTTACCAATCGGCTGTCACTGGGTTTCTTTAATGCGCTGATAGCTGAAGAAGCCAACGACCAGGACAAATTGCATGGCTTTGATGTCAATTACATTAACCCTGTATTCTTTTCATCATCACTCGGGCCATCGGGCACGGTGGCCGATCATACCCTGTTCGGTTTTAACGGCAAATACGAAGTGCTGGCAAAAACGGTGGTATACGGACAGTTCCTGGTCGACCAGGGTCCTGTGGGCGCCGGGAATAACACCAATGCATGGCAACTCGGTTTCAGGGGCTACGACCTGTTCGGCGCTAAAGCATTAAATTACCTGTTCGAATATAATACGGCGTCACCATATACTTATTCGAGCCCTTACCCGATCGTTAATTACGCACAGTTTGACGAGCCGCTGGCGCATCCTTTCGGAGCAAACTTTAGGGAGTGGCTGGGAATACTTAATTATTCGATAGGCCGGTTCGACTTGCAGGGGCAGCTTAATTATGCGCGTTACGGCGTGGATGATTCCAATGTCAACTATGGAAAGAACATCCAATCGGGCAATACTCAAAATGTGCCCGGGGGTAATATTTCGACCGGTCAGGGCGTAGCAACTTCGCTTAAATATGCCGAGGGAACGGTTGCATATGTAATTAACCCGAAAACCAACCTGCGCGTGGAGATCGGCGGACTGTTGCGCGAAGAAAAGAATAGTTTATCTGATAGCAAAACAGCCTTGTTCACCGTCGGGCTGCGGAGTTCGTTCAGGGACCTGTATCATGATTTTTAACAGTTAAAAAGGGGTGTATGAAACTTATGGTTTTACATAAAAAATACAGGTTATTCTTCATCACATCGCTGTTAAGCCTTATGAGCCTGGGCAGCTTTGCCCAGGTAGTGTATCAGCCTTACTCGTACCAGTTCTACCAGAAATTAAATTCAGTATTGTATTCGACCAATACCCGCGAACATACTTCTATCAAGCCATTATTTGTTGATGACTCCCTGCTAAAACCGCTCTATGATTCGCTGATGAATTATGGCTCAGGAAGCGGTAAATTCTTTACACAGCATCAGATTGACGTTAAAGGGAGCAATTCAACCTTTTATGCCGATGTTTTGCCTGATTTGGTCGTAGGGCGGGATTTTTCCAACAACCGGACCATCAGCATGGCTTCCGTTGGTGTACAGTTGGGTGGCACGGTATCGGACAAGTTGTACTACAATATCAGCGCGTACCAAAGCGCGGCTGTTTTTCCGGAGTATATGACGACCTATATCAGCCAGGTAGGCATTGTTCCGGGGCAGGCGGTGGGTAATGCCTACGGAAGCAATGGCTATAACTGGACTTACATTACGGCAGACATTTCGTACACGCCCAGCAAATACCTGAATATTACCGCGGGCAGGGATAAAAATTTTATTGGCGATGGTTATCGTTCCATGCTTTTGTCTGATTTTGCTTCACCATATCCTTTCTTTAAGCTGACGGGTACTTTGGGTAATGTACGCTATGTGGCCATGTGGACCTATATGAACGATCCGGCGTCTACGTCTCAATATGGCATCAGCCGGAAAAAATTCGGTGTGTTTCATTACCTCGACTGGAATGTGAGTAACAGGATATCGCTTGGCTTTTTTGAAAATGTGATGGGTTTCTTTACGGACGATAACGGTGCAAAACGCCCGTTCGATTTCAACTATGTTAATCCCGTTATATTCCTGAAACCGGTAAATAATGCCAGCGACGACCCTGATAAATCACTGATCGGGGCTACGGGTAAATATAAGATCTCGAATGGCATTACAGTGTATGGCCAGTTTGCGCTGGATGAATTTGTATCCAAAGATTTCTTTTCCAGCGATGGTGCGTCGGTTAATAAATACGCCTGGCAACTTGGTATAAAGGGCGCAAACCTGTTTAAGGTTAAAGGATTAAATTATTTGTTTGAAACCAACAATGCCAAGCCTTATACCTATACGGCCAGGTCGGCCATTGAGAACTATTCGGAGAACGGCGAACCGCTTGCCCATCCCTGGGGTGCTAATTTTCGCGAGGTTGTAGGCTTGCTAAACTATTCGTACAAACGCTTCGATTTTTCGGGCGAAGCTGATTATGGTCATTATGGCCTGGATGCAGATAGTTTAAACTACGGCAAGAATGTTTTTAAAGTATATACAACCGCAGCAAAACAGTTCGGCAATTACACCGGGCAGGGGCTAACCACAAACATGTATTACCTGGAAGGAAAGATAGCTTATGTGCTTAACCCGAAATACAACCTTCGGATCGAAATAGGCGGAATTTACCGGAAGGAACATAACAGCGCCTTTGATGACAATACCACCATGCTGACCATTGGATTAAGAAGTTCGTTCCGGGAAATATACACCGACCTGGCGAGCTATAAGCCTCATTAAGATGCGATGGTGTGAGCGTTCCGCTTAATGCCCATTTTTCTCACCTGTTCGCTTATGGCATGCGCATCATACCCGCATTCGGCCCATAACTCGGGTTGTTCGCCATGGTCAATAAAGCGGTCGGGTATTCCGAGGCGAGTCACTTCGGCGCTGTAATTATTGTCGGCCATAAACTCAAGCACTGCACTTCCCACACCTCCCTCGATACAGCCGTCCTCAACGGTAATGATCTTGCCGAATTTTTCAAAAACCTCGCGAAGCAGGTTCTCGTCCAGCGGTTTCACAAAGCGCAGGTCGTAATGAGCCGGGAAGAAGCCCTCTTCATTCAGTTCGGCTATCGCTTTTACAGCTTCATTGCCTATTGTACCTATACTCAGGATGGCAACATCCCCGCCGTCGCAGATCATGCGCCCTTTGCCAACGGGCAGCGCTTTGAGCGGTTTACGCCAGTCGGGCATCACACCTGTTCCGCGCGGGTAGCGTATCACAAACGGGCCCATATTGTCCTGCTGGGCGGTATACATCAGGTTGCGCAATTCTTCTTCGTTCATCGGGGCCGATACCGTCATATTGGGTATACAGCGCATATAGGCCAGATCGTAAGCACCATGATGGGTAGGGCCGTCGGCGCCGGCTATGCCCGCCCTGTCGAGGCAAAACACCACATTCAGTTTTTGTATGGCCACATCATGTATCACCTGGTCGTATGCCCTTTGCATAAAACTTGAATAAATATTGCAAAATGGTATAAGCCCTTGTGTGGCAAGCCCGGCCGAAAAAGTAACCGCATGCTGCTCGGCAATGCCTACATCGAACGCGCGGTTAGGCATGGCTTTCATCATCAGGTTCAGCGAACAACCGGATGGCATAGCCGGTGTAATGCCCATGATCTTCGGATTTTGCCCGGCCAGCTCAATGATGGTGTGGCCGAATACGTCCTGGTATTTTGGTGGTTGCGGTTTATCCGACTTAGCCTTTTTAATTTCACCGGTTATTTTGTCGAACAGGCCCGGAGCATGCCATTTGGTCTGGTCTTTTTCAGCTAAGGCATAACCTTTTCCTTTTACCGTAACGCAGTGCAGCAGTTTCGGACCGGGTATATCGCGCAGGTCGCGCAATATTTTTACCAGGTGTTTTACATCGTGCCCGTCAATCGGCCCGAAATACCTGAACTGCAGCGCTTCGAAGAAATTACTTTTCTTCAGCAGCGTACCCTTGATGCTTTTTTCGATCTTTTTGGCGAATTTGAAAGCATCGGGGCCCATTGAAGATATTTTGGTCAGCACATGGGCAATATCATCCCTGAAACGGTTATAGGGCTTGGATGTCGTAATATCAGTCAGGTATGCTTTTAACGCTCCTACGTTGGGGTCGATCGACATG
>DASZWG010000354.1:0-2630 GCA_035546675.1 Mucilaginibacter sp.
TTATTGCCGTTTATTGCACCCGTAAGCTGTTTTCATATCCATCAGAGTCGAATACCGCCTCGGGGGTTGCATTCATTATCCTGGCACTTTTTTATTTCTACCAGCTTTTAAACAGGCAAGAATTTGTCCATATCGAAAAACAGGGCCTTTTTTGGTTCAATGCCGGCGTACTGTTTTATTTTTCTATTAATATCTTCCTGTTCATGCTTTTTAATAAAATACCCGAAAAAGACCGCCCGTCGTACTACATGATCAACAATATCACCAATATTATCGCTAACTTGCTTTATACAACCGGACTACTTTGCAGACCCCAGAAAATAACGTAATACCTGTTCTGATTATCGGTACCCTGGTGGTTGTGGTGCTTATAACCGGCTTGTTTTTTTTCGTGATCCTGTACCAGCGAAAAATGATCAAGAACCAGGTCGAATTGCGCAGGCTCCAGGATGTACAGCAGCAGGAACTCTTGCAAGCAGTAATAGAAACACAGGAAAGCGAACGCAAACGCCTTGCGGAGGATCTGCACGACAGCGTTGGTCAGGTTTTGTCGGCCATCAAGCTGAAACTGCACAAACTGGATAAAGTAAACGGCGATGAAAATGCCAATGCATTACTTACCGATACCCGCAAACTGACCGATGAATGCATACAGGAGATACGGAACATCATTCACAATGTGCTCCCCCCGGTATTGACCGATTTCGGCCTGATCGATGCGCTGCAGGCACTTTGTGCAAAAATGGACCAGAATACCCTCATACAGGTTGTTTTCACCAGAAAACTGAATGATGAACGTTTCCCGGCCGAAGTTGAGCTAACCTTATACCGCATTGCGCAGGAACTGTTTGGCAATGCAGTTAAGCATTCTGAAGCAACCACCATCAATGTTGAGCTGACAAGAGAAAAAACTATGCTGACCATGACCTTCCGTGACAACGGAAAGGGCTTCAACCTGGACAGTGTAAGGCATGGGTTTGGGCTCAAAAACCTGCAAAGCCGCGCCCAGCTCATCAACGGGAAGATACACATCTATACCAAACCCTTAAGCGGCACGCTAACCACGATTAATGTACCTTTAACCTGAAGGTAAAATATTTTAATTTATATTTATACGAAATTTCAACCAAGCAGCTTATGAAGCCGATCAATCTTGCTATAGCCGACGACCATAAAATTTTCAGGAATGGTTTGAAAGCCACGCTCGAGGATAACCCTGATCTTAATCTCATCATAGAAGCTTCAAACGGGAAGGAACTTATAGGGCAACTTGCCACACAAGTACCGGATGTAATACTGATGGATATCAAAATGCCCGAAATGGACGGTATGCAAACCACGGCTTACATCCACCAGCATTTTAACAAGGTAAAAGTACTGGCGTTATCCATGCACAATGAAGACAAGTATATTGTTGACATGATGAAGGCCGGCGCTTCGGGCTACCTGCTAAAAAATGCCGAACCGGAAGAGATTATCGAAGCCATACTGACCGTGTACAACAAGGGTTTTTATTTTAACGAACGCTTGTCTGTTACGCTGATCAAACAACTGGTCGGACCGGGCAGCTATAACGATAATGCCGGGCAGCAGACCGTGGAATTGAACGACCGCGAGGTCGAGGTGCTGAAGCTGGTTTGCCAGGAATATTCAAACCAGGAGATAGCCGATAAAATATTCCTGAGTGTACGCACAGTTGAAGGCTACCGTGCACGGCTATTTGAGAAAACAGGCTCCAAAAACCTGGTGGGGCTGGTGATATTTGCCATCAAGAGGGGGATAATCAGCGTGTAAGCCTATTTCGGAGGCCGGAAGGCCGAAGTCGGATTTTGATTCTCTATTTGGCATTTCGCAATTCGCATTACCTTTGCCTTATGGAACTTATCACCTGGATCGATTTTGAAAAAGTTGAATTGCGCGTGGGCACCATACTCGAAGTTGCCGATTTTCCCGAAGCGCGAAAACCTGCCTACAAAGTAAAAGCTGATTTCGGCCCTTATGGCATCAAATGGTCAAGCGCACAGATCACCAAACATTACACCAAAAAAGAGCTGATCGGCAGGCAGATCGTCGGTGTGATCAATTTCCCTAAAAAACAGATCGCTACTTTTATGTCCGAATTCCTGATCACCGGCTTTGCCGATGAGAACGGCGATATTGTATTAACCTCGGTTGAACGGCACGTTCCGAACGGAAGCAAACTCGTATGATACAGCCAAACCCTCCCCATGTGGAGAAAGGTTTAATTAAAAAATTTAAAACATACAATAAAAAGTCCTCTCCTTTGGAGAGGATTTAGGTGAGGCCAAATATGCGCTACTATACTTTTGGCGATGAGCAAACCATATCGCCCGATGATTTTTATATGAATGAGGCTTTAAAAGAAGCCCGGCTGGCTTTAGCCGCAGATGAAATACCGATCGGCGCTATTGTAGTGTGCAAGGGTCAGATCATAGGCCGCGGTCATAACCTGACCGAACGGCTGAACGATGTATCGGCCCATGCCGAAATGCAGGCGCTGACGGCTGCTGCCAACTTTTTAGGCGGCAAATACCTCAAAGATTGCACTTTATACGTGACGCTCGAACCCTGTGTGATGTGCGCCGGAGCGTGTTACTGGTTCCAGCTCA
>DASZWG010000355.1:0-4210 GCA_035546675.1 Mucilaginibacter sp.
CATCAGGTCGGTCATGGCGGTGGTGATAAACCCCGGAGCAATGCAATTGGCCGTAATATTATACTTGCCGAGCTCCATGGCCCATACCTTCGTCATGCCGATAATGGCCGATTTGGTGGCCACATAATTGGTTTGCCCAAAATTTCCGCGAATGGCGACATTAGAAGAGGCCGAAACAATGCGGCCGTAATTTTGCTCTTTCATGATCGGGGCAACCGCCTGTGTGCAGATAAATACGCCCGTCAGGTTCACCGCGATCACATCATCCCACTCCTTTCTCGACATTTTAAGCAAAGTCCTGTCCTTGGTGATGCCGGCATTATTGATCAGGATATCGATGCGGCCGAAATGCGTGTGCGCCTCTGCCACAGCTTGCTGTACTTCATCTTCATTCGTAACCGATACTTTTTTGAAGAGAGCTTCGTGCCCCTCTTTTTTTAATCGTTCGGCTACCTCATTGCCCTTATCGGATACGTCCCACAAAATGATTTTAGCACCTTCCCGGGCAAACCGTTCGGTGGTGGCAAGGCCTATGCCGTTGGCCCCGCCGGTGATCAGTGCAACTTTGTCTTTTAATCTCATTTTTTTGGTTTTAGATCGTGGGATTTCGGGGAAAGGTACCAAAATACTACAAATCAAATATGGCGCGCAAATTTTTAGCAGATTTTTGCTAACTCTTGATGGATTCAACTAAAGTTATAATTTTGATAGCCTAACCAATCAAGACCATGAACCGTCATTTGAACACTCTTTTTATGCTGTTTGCGCTTGTCGTTTGCGCAACCGCAGGATTTGCACAACCCAGGGTACTGACCGAGGCTCCTCCGGCTGCCGGCGGCTTTTCCGCCTCGCGCCTTGACCGCCTCGATTCAGCTATGAAAGCCTGGGTACAGCAAAAATGGGTGAACGGTTCGGCCGTTCTCATTGCCCGTCATGGAAAGATCGTTTTTTATAAGGCTCACGGTTATAATGATCCGGCTACCAAAGCGCCGCTCGAAAGAACGGATATCTTCCGTATTGCTTCGCAAACCAAGGCGCTTACCGTAACCGCTGTAATGATGCTGTGGGAAGAAGGGAAATTTTCGTTAGACGACCCGGTTTCCAAATTCATTCCGTCTTTCGCGCATGAAAAAGTGCTGGCCACCTTCAATCCGAAAGATACAACGTTCACTACCGTTCCGGCCAAGCGGCCCGTAACCATTCGTGATCTGCTTACGCATACATCGGGTATAGGGTACCCGGCGATCGGCACCCCGGCCGAAAACGCCATTTATGCCAAATATTATATTACGGGAGGGGTTGGCACCAAAGGTCAGACGCTTTCGGATGCCATGAGCCGCCTGGGTGGCCTGCCGCTCTTTTTTCAGCCGGGCGAAGGGTGGAAATACGGGCTGAACATGGATGTGCTGGGGGACCTGGTGGAAAAATGGTCTGGTATGTCGCTGGAAGATTTTTTTGAAAAACGCATTTGCCAGCCGCTGGGCATGAAAGATACCTGGTTTAACCTGCCAAAATCGAAAGCAAAAAGACTGGTCAACTTCTTTGTAGGCGATTCGACCGGAACCATTAAAAAAACGGCATCTGTTTTCGGCGGGTCGCTGGATATGAATTACCCGCTCGAGAAAACCGACTATTTTTCGGGCGGCGGCGGTTTGTCGTCTACGCTATACGATTATGCCGTTTTTCTGCAGATGCTGTTAAATGGCGGAGAATATAACGGTGTACGGCTGCTGGCCCCTAACACCGTGCGCCTGATGACCATGAACCAGATCGGCGACCTGCACCCGAACATCGGCAGTCACGCCGATGCGAACGGTTTCGGTTTCGGCTTTTTTATCGTTTCCAAAGAAGGGAGCAAATACGGCCCGATACAGGAAGGCGCCTATTCGTGGGGCGGCGTGTTCTCGACCTCTTACTGGGTCGATCCTAAGGAAGATATGATCGTGCTGGCTTACGAGCAGATGTGGGGACCTTATGTGGCGAACACCGGCAAGGCGTTTGCGCCTTTGGTGTATGGGGCGCTTAATAATTAGGTCGGCAACGGATTGAATTAATATCTTATAGCGATGGGTTTCAACCCGTCGCTAAATTATTTTTTTAGCGGTGTTTGTATTTTCCCGTTCGTATTGCTCCCTCAGGGCCGATTTTAAAAATTTTCCTACCGAAGTTTTTGGAATAGTATCTATGAAAGCATAACCCTCGGGTATCCAGAATTTGGCAAACTTGCCTGCCAGGAACGTTTTCAATTCTTCGGGCGATGCCGTTTTCCCTTCCCGCAATACGATGTATGCGAATGGCCGTTCCATCCATTTTTCATCGGGAATGCCGATCACAGCAGCCTCCAGCACTGCCGGGTAACCCATCAGTGCATTTTCAAGCGCAACCGAACTGATCCATTCGCCTCCCGATTTGATAACGTCTTTGCTCCGGTCCTTTATTTCAACACAGCCGTCCCCGCTGATGCTGCCGATATCGCCGGTTTTAAGCCAGCCGTCGTCCGTGAATTTTCCGGCCGCTTCTGTTTCGCCGTAATAGGAGGCTGCAACACATGGGCCGCGCACTTCCAGTTCGCCCGCCGTTTCCCCGTCCCAGGGGATCAACCCGGATTCGTTTCTTCCCCTGATCTCGATAAAAGGAATAGGGAAGCCTTGTTTTACCCGGTGATCGTACTGCGCATCTTTTGAAGCCTTTTCATGTTTACTGGTCATGATGGCTGTAGTGCCCAGGGGCGAAAGCTCGGTCATCCCCCAGGTGTTCAGGACGTGTATGCCATGCCGTTCTTCAAATGCCTGTACCATAAAGCGCGGCGCGCACGAACCGCCGATCATAACGGTGCGCAGGCAGATCTTATATTTATTCGGGTTTTCGTCGAGTTTGTTCAATATTGACATCATCACTGTGGGCACGCCTCCTGTCAGCGTTACTTTTTCGGCTTCAAATAGCCGGAGCAGGCTTTCGGCATCCAGGTACGGACCGGGGAATACTTGTGTTGCACCGACAAAAGCGCAGATATATGGGAAGCCCCAGGCGCTGGCGTGAAACATCGGAACTACCGGGAGTACTACATCGCGCTCTGTAATTCCGACACCCGGAGTACTGATGAGCGATGCCATCATATGAAGCATAACAGAGCGATGAGAGTATAGTATGCCCTTGGGTTTTCCCGTCGTCCCCGAAGTGTAACACATAAAAGCAGCAGCGTTTTCATCTTCCTCAAAGGGTTTGTATAGGGCTTCATCGCCGCTTGCGGCGACATCTTTGTAGTTTAAATATCCTTCGGGAAAGGCTTCGTTTGTTTGCGGGATCACAATGACCGTGGAAATCTTTGTTGCAGACCTGAATTTTTCAAACAACGGCAGCAAAACCTGGTCTACGATGATAGCCTTGTCTTGAGCATGGTTTACAATATAACTCAGTTCGTCCGCACTAAAGCGGAGGTTGAGCGGATGGATAACTGCCCCCATGCATGGGACGGCGTAATAGGCCTCCAGGTGCTGGTAGTGGTTCCAGCTGAGCGTAGCAACACGGTCACCCTGCCGGATGCCAAGCTGCTGCAGGGCTACGGCTAATTTTTTTGCGCGTACAGCCAGATCGCGATACGTGTAACGATGAATACTTTTATCGGGGAGGCGGCTGATGATCTCCTTTTCCCCGAACAACGCCTCCGCCCTCCGTAAAATAGTGGGAACGGTAAGCTGGTACTCCATCATTAAACCTTTCATGGGTACGGTAAATTATATAGGTGGCTGAATAAGTTTATAAGCCGAAAAATAAGGAAAAAGAAATAAAATAACAGAACGAGCAGCGTCGGAAACGTAAAAAGCTTCATCACAGATGAAGCTTTTTACGTTTGTGCGGTTATTTATTAATCAGGATTTCTTCATCAATACCTTTCTTTTAAGCCATTCGCGTACAGGTTCATCATATAGTTTCAGGCAGCCGTAAGCCATGATGATGCTGACGATCAGCAGCAGCAAGCCTACCAGCAGGCCCTTCGCTCCGAGCGGTATCTTGTTATTAACTACCCACGCAGTGTATATGTAAATAAGCGGGTAGTGGGTGATGTATAGCGGGTAAGAAATATCACCCAAAAACTTGCATATCCTTGTTGAACGGGCCGTATGCAAAACCCCTCCGGCGCCGATGGATACAATAAGCGGAAAAATGATGATCACACAGATAGCGTCGTAGATGCCGTTCATCCATAGAT
>DASZWG010000356.1:0-3840 GCA_035546675.1 Mucilaginibacter sp.
CGATCGGTAAAAATAAGGTGTACCGTGTTATTGATCTTACCCGCTCTAAATAAGCAAAACGTACCGCTAAGGGTTGACAATCCGTCAAACAAAGCTATCTTTAGATGTTTTTAGACCGATCCGATTTTCAGCTGATGAAAAAATTACTTTTATTTTCCGCTTTATTATTTCTTTGCACCTTACATTCCCGGGCCCTGGCCAATATCCATGTCATTATAAAACAGACTGATACAGCTAAGGTCAACAAAAAAATAAAGAACCTTCAGTCCGACCTGGCCGGTTACCAGACCGAACTGATCAAAGTGCAAACCCAAATACCTTTGGATTCTGTTGCAGCGGTAAAAGCGGGGTCGGAGGCCGATGATGCGCTTGCCGACAGTAAAAAGGCCGCAAGCAAAGCCGTAGGCGGCGACCTGGGCGATGCCCGTAAAGCAGAGAAAAAAGCAAAAGAGGCGGCTAAAGCGAAAGATGATGCCCATGATGCGCAAAAGCAGCTGGATAAGGACCGGGAAAAAGTCAAAAAGCTGACCAGGAAGATCGAAAAGGCGAAGAAAAAGCTCAGCGAATTGCAGTCGCAGCAATAATGCTGTTACAATCGGCCAAAAAAATTGCTTATACGGCAGGTACTTAATAGATTTAAAAATATGATGAAGCGTTTACTGATATTCCTGTTTTTGCCCCTGGCTGTGCATGCCCAGCGGGTTACCAACCAGCATTTATTTGATACGATACCTTTTATACCCGAGCATACGCCGCAGCGTATCGCTCAATTCGAAAAGCAGCCCATCGTAACGGGCCGGGTTATTTTCCTCGGTAACAGCATCACCGAAATGGGCGACTGGAAAAAGGCGACCGGCGATACCACCGTCATCAACCGGGGTATAGGCGGCGACATTACCTTCGGCGTGCTGAAACGCCTGAAGGATATTACGGACCGCCAGCCATCAAAAGTATTTATGCTGCTGGGCATCAATGATATCGGTAAGGACATTCCAGATGCGGTGATTGCCGATAACGAACTGAAAATTGTGAACGAGATACACAACAAATGCCCTCAAACCAAAATTTACGTGGAAAGCGTATTGCCGGTAAACCCGACCGTTATGAACTTTCCGCAGCATTATGACAAGGAAGAGCATGTGCTTGCGCTGGATAAACTGCTGAAGGCCAATGCAAAAAAAGGCAACTACACTTACATTGACATCTTTCATTTGTTTGTTGACCCTAGCGGCCGTCTCAAAGCGGAGTATACCTACGAAGGTTTGCACCTGAAACCACCGGCTTACATTATTTGGGTAGACTACCTGAAAAAGATGGGCTACCTGTAGCCGCTAATACCCCGGATTTTGTTTGATCTTACCGTTGCTTGAAGTGATGGCGCTTTGAGGAATGGGGTATAACTCGCTTTTGCCCTGTGTGAACTGCGCGAAGCTAAGCTCGCACGGGCTTGCATAGGAGTTGCCCGGGTTCATGGATGCATTCTCGTGCGCGATATAAGCTTTGAGCGTATTGGCCATAAAACCCGGATTTTCAGGTCCGCCGAACAAGCCGTCCCATCGCCTCAAATCGAAGAAACGATGCCCCTCCATTCCCAGCTCTATCATTCGTTCCAGGTATACGGCCTTGCGTGCATAATCTTTCCCGCCGACTGCAAAACCGGTTGAAGGATTGCCTCCTGCCGCGCCGTACAGCCCCACCTTGTAGTTGGCAGCCGGCGTATTGGTAAATCCGCCCATCGGGTTTGAAGGGTCTTTGTAGGTATGAACCCAGCCCGTCGGGTCGGCTGCACGCGCCCTTACCATGTTAACGTAATCCTCGGCTTTTTGCAGGCTGCCCACTTCAACCTCAACCTCGGCCGCCCACAAAAGCACATCGGCAAAGCGAATGGCGTTATAGCTGTTGGATGTTGACTGGTTTGCCGCCCAGCCGCCGTACGATTCGCTGGTTGTTGCCTGTGCGGCCTGGTAATAAACGGATTTGATGTTGACGTAAGGGCCGTCGGTTGCCTGGTCGTTGCCGCCGCCGGTACCGCTCCAGATATCGCCCGGCATGAGGCCCCAGTCGAGGTAGGGGATACCCCTGCGGCCCACCGACCAGTCAAGCCGCGAATCCACGGTTTCGGTAGTTGGCGTAAAAGGCTCGGAAGCCGTGATGCCCATATCGCTTTTCAGGTCCGAATCGTTATAGGTATCGAGTAATGGCAAACCCGTTGCCGGGTCGGTTTTGAAGGCATTCACAAAGCTGAACGAAGGTTTAAAGAAGCCGCAGCACACAGCCGGACCGCCCGTAGGGAAATTGAGCACATCGCCCGAATTGCCGTCCTGCCCGTTCGATCCGTCGTGCACGTAAGCCTGTATCACAAACACGCCCTCGGGCCCGTTTTTGGTGGATGGGTTGAAGTTATCGCCGTAATGCTCCAGCGCATATTTGGCACCGCCCGATGTTACGCCGTTCGTGATCAGGTCGTTCAGTAACGGTTGCGCCTGGGCGTATTGATAATCGAACATTAATGTCTTGACTAAGAAGGCCTCGGCTGCGTACTTGTTGGCCCGCCCCGGCGCGGTTTGTGTAACGGGCAGTACATTCATGGCGGCTGTAAAATCAGCTTCTATTTTGTCCCATATCGACCCGTTATTGCTGATGTTTTTGTAGCCGTTGTCGTACTGCACCGTTTCGTCGATGTAGGGCACATTGCGCCACATTTTTGCCAGTTCCAGCTCAAAAAACCCCCTCAGAAACCTGGCTTCGCCCTTTATCTCCGCCGCATCGGCCGAACTTAACGACCCATCCTTTACCAAAGCCATCTCGTTGATGGTGGCATTGGCATAGCGCAGGCCCAGCATGTTCACGTCCCATTTGGGTCCCAGCCAGTTATTGGTAGCGTCGGCCTCGTAGTGATCCAATGATGTGGCGTCGGTCTGGTCGGTCAGGTTGCTGCCCCGCAAGGCATCGCCGCCGTCCACGCTTCCGTAAAGCCAGTTATCGGTCCCTGTGGCCCACACAGCGGTGGGCTGACCCACATAAGTGCCGTCGAGCAGACCGTAACCATTCACCAGCAGGTTTTCGACACCTGTTTTGGTATGCGGTGTAGAGCTGACGAGCGAATCGACCGGCGTTATACTCATTTTGCCTGCTTTTTTACAGGTCATAACCGTTAGGGTCCCTATGGCTGCAAGGAGAAAGAGTACTGTTTTTTTCATAGGCTCCTGATCAAATCCGGGTTTATTGGCCTGTCGGGCTAAAGGTTTGTTTATCAAAAGTATACAATTAATTTTTAATTGTAAAAGCCTTTACGTTCAATGCGTTTCAAGTGTAACACCCCGCGCTGATAATCGTCTAAATGCAAATTGAAGAGTATGACAAAGGAATCATTTACGATAAACGGCGAGAACCTGTTAAAGAAAGTGAAGGAGCTGATTGCCGAGGGCAACGTACGCAAAATAACCATTCACGATAAGACAGGCAAGGAACTGGCCTCGTTCCCGCTCACAGTAGGCGTTGTCGGCGCATTATTGCTGCCCACGCTGGCTGCTGTTGGCGCTATTGCGGCCCTGGTTACCGAGTGCACCATTACGGTTGAGCGCGAAGACGAGCCGGAGGTTAGGGATGAGGCAGACGCAGCGGCGAATGGTTGAGGCGGAGAATATGGGTTGCTTACCCGGTGATTTTAACGTCTAATGCGGCAGCAGTCAGTGCGCTAACCTCGCCGTCGGGGTTCAGCCCTACCGAGTCCTGGAACAGTTTGACCGCTTTAAAGGTGCATTCGCCAAAAATGTTATCCACGCCGTCGGTATCAAAACCCCACTGGTTCAAAGCTGCCTGTATGCGCCCCACAACAGG
>DASZWG010000357.1:0-3619 GCA_035546675.1 Mucilaginibacter sp.
GCAGCCAAGCAAAGCTGCACAGAGTAGTAGTTTTTTCATTTTAGTAAATTTTAGTGTGACAAATTTGGTTTTCTGACGAGGTTTACGACACCTATGCCTGTCCCGGTCAGCGGAAGAATACGCCTGGCAGGGATACGAATATACCCGGAGCCATCATTCTCATGAGAATAACTTTTTTTAGGACAATTGGTATATTAAATTTACAAACAATATCTGATAAAAGCGATAAAATATCTTGTAATATATTTCACTGCTTTGTTCTTTTACGCCTATTGATGCCTGCGGTACCAATATCTCATATCACCTTTATTTTTAAAAACGCCAAAGTACTTTCCATTGTTTTCAGTGGAATAGTGAAGGTGGCTTTTGGGCAAAACTGATAAGGATATCATCTAAAAGTCACGAGTTGTCTGCACAGTAACATCATTAATACTTTTCATTTGGTATAACATGCCGATTTGTATATTCGCTGACCATGAAAATTAGGCTTTCTGTATCATCCCTTACCGGCATTTTAATCCTTTTCTTCTTATTCGGCGCAAACCGGTTATTCGCACAAAAATTAAAAAGACATGACAAGCACGTTATCATCGGTTATGTCGGCGGCTATCATGGTTTATACGATAGTACGATGGTCGACCCGGCAAAACTTACCATTATAAACTATGCTTTTGTCGGCGTACGGAATAACCGGGCTTACTTAGGTAAAGAAAAGACGGATACGATCAATTTCAGGCATTTGCTTGAACTGAAAAGGACTAACCCGAACCTCAGGGTGCTGATCTCGATAGGCGGATGGGGCGGCAGCCGTTATTTCTCGGACGCCGTACTGACCGATACTGCGCGCGCCGGGTTTGCAGCTAGCGCAGTCGATATTGTAAGGAAATACAACCTCGACGGTGTGGACATTGACTGGGAATATCCCGACGATATCGGCGCGGGAAATATCTACCGGCCCGAGGACAAACACAATTATACCCTGATGTTCGAACAATTGCGGCTTGACCTCGATACCTTACAAAAGCAAACCGGCCGCAAAATGTACCTGACCGCAGCGGTAGGCGGTTTCAGCCGTTTCCTGAAACAGACCGAAATGGGTGACGCTTCAAAGTACCTGGATTATGTGAGCCTGATGACCTACGATCTTGCACAGGACAGCCTGCACACAATAATGCATCATACCAACCTGTTTGCATCCAAAGGTTACCGCACGTTTTGCTCGGCCGATCTGGCTGTTCGTGATTTCGAAGCTGCCGGTGTGCCTGCCAACAAACTCCTGGTCGGCATAGCTTTTTACGGACACACATTCACTGTGGCCGATTCGGCAACCACCATACTTGGGGCAAGAAGATCGCCTGTTAATGTGCGCGGGGGCGGGAGCGGTTATACTTTTATTAAGGATAGCCTTATCAATCGCAAAGGTTTTAAATATTACCGAGACAGGGCAGCCAAAGCACCCTACCTGTACAATGCGGTGACAAGACAGTTCGTCACCTTTGACGACGAATGGTCCGTACGGAACAAATGCCGGTATGTGAATCAGCACGGGCTGGCCGGGGTGATGTTCTGGGAATATGCCAATGATAAAAAGGAATACTTGCTGAAAGAGATCGACAAAGACCTGGTTTATTAGGAACGTGGCCTTAAAGCGCTAAGATTATCCTGATTTACCCGGGAAAACGTTTTCTTTGATCATGAACAGCGGAAGATAACCATGATCCAGCACGCGGTCGTGAAATTCCCTGATGTCAAAAGCTTTACCTTCTTTTTGCTGCAATTGCTGTTTCCATTCCATGATCTTAACCGCCCCGTATTTATAAGTAACCACTTGTGCCGGCCAGCGGTGTATACGGGCTATCTCGCGCATGGCGATATCATCCTGACCGCGGATATTCTTTTTCCAGAAATCAAGCGCCTGCTGGTCGGTCCATCCATAATAATTAAGTCCAACATCCAAAGGAACGCGCACCGACCGGACAATGTCCCACTCCCATTTGCCCAACTCATCGTATGGGGTTTTGTAAACGCCCAACTGCTTGCCTAACTCCTCGGCGTATGCACCCCAGCCTTCGGCAAAGCCGTAATAAAAGAAAAGCTGCTGCACGGGCGAGACTTTGGTTTTTGCTGCTATGGATGACTGGTAATGATGCCCGGGCACGCCTTCGTGTATAAAAAGCCAGTCGAACTGGCGTTTATTATAAGGTTTATCGAACAGGTTATAATAAAAAGTATTGTTGTTATAATATCCGGGGGCCAGGGCTAACTGCCTGCTTTCGCCTTGCTGTATCTTAAGCGCCGGAATATCCGTATCGCTGAATAATTTGTGCAGATTGGCATAAACAGTTTTTTTGGTCTGTTCAAAAGAATGTTGCACTTCCTGTACATCAGTCGTAAAAAATACCGGATCATTCAGGTGCTTATAAAACTCATCTTCCGAAAGACCGGTTTCCCTTCGTACCGCTTCAATATGCCCTTGTACACGTTTTATTTCGCTTAAACCGAATTGAAAGATCTGGTCGGGAGTAACATCGTCTCCCACCCAGCGTTTCAGCCAGTAAAGATACCAGGCTTTACCTCCGGGTATCGTCAGTACTCCTCCTGCCGGGACTTGTGCCGGGCGATTTTTAAGCCATTGCAGTTCCAGGGCCACTCTTTCGAGATTTAAACCGGTTTCGTATCTGATCAGTTCATAGTCCGTCCGTTGTGAAGGCGATAATTTAGACGGATCATACCAAGAAAGCTGCGATTGGATCCGGCCGAAAAACACCTGCTGCATTTCAACGCTGTCCCGCGATTCGATATGCTCCAGATTATTAACATAGCTTAACTCCAGGTCGGGGATGTGCAATGATTTGTAGCCTTTCACAAATTCGGCTGTGAAACGGTCAAAGTTTTTTTGCTGTGCAGCGAGCGCAAATGGTAACGCTATGCCTAAAGCCAGGATTAAAAATCGCTTCATGTTTACGGGATCGGTATGCAATAGACCACCAGGTTTACCGGATTGTTACACGATCCAGTCGAAATGCTTTTCCTTTTGGGCGCCGGGATGCTGAAAACGCTCTCTCAGGAATTTGCCGGTATAGGAATGATCCTGTTTGATCAAATCTTCAGGTACACCTTCGAAAATGATCCTGCCGCCTTTCTCGCCGCCTTCGGGCCCGATATCGATCACCCAGTCGGCGCACTTGATCACGTCCATGTTGTGCTCTATTATGATGATGGTATTCCCCTGATCGAGCAGTGCATCAAAGGATTTGAGCAGCTTTTTGATGTCTGCAAAATGCAGGCCGGTGGTCGGTTCGTCAAAAATAAAGAGGGTTTTGTTAGCATTATTGCCTTTAACCAAAAACGACGCCAGTTTGATGCGCTGCGCCTCGCCGCCCGATAAGGTATTAGACGACTGGCCGAGCTGCACGTAACCCAACCCCACATCGGCCAGGGGTTTTATTTTATTGAGGATCTTCGGTTCTTTACGAAAAAATTCGAGCGCCTCATCGATGGTCATGTTCAGCACGTCGGATACATTCTTATCCTGGTATGTCACATCGAGGATATGCTGTTTGAACCGCTTGCCGCCGCAGGTTTCGCAGGTAAGGTAAATATCGGCCATAAACTGCAT
>DASZWG010000358.1:0-2107 GCA_035546675.1 Mucilaginibacter sp.
CTGGCAAACTGTCCTACAACCAGCACATTCCTGAAACTACCTTTTTTTCGCCCGGTCTCAACCGAACCTTTCAGAACCTTCACAGGCTGAAAAGACGATAAGAATAAGGCCGGATATATCCCTGAGATCAACCCTACTCCAATTGTACCAGCGATCACCGCGACTATAAATCCCCAGTGTTCACGAAGCAGCAGGGTCAGGTCGCGCTGACTAAGGTCATTTACATAAGGTAACGTAATCGCCACGATAATGACAGCAAAAAGCAGTGAAATAGCCGACAGTAAAACCGTTTCGCTCAGGAACTGAACAGCAAGCTGCGCCCGTTGCGCCCCGACCGATTTACGCACGCCAACTTCACGCGCACGCTCAGCAGAACGGGCGGTAGAAAGATTCATGAAATTGATACAGGCTATCAGCAATACGATACCTGCAATAATGGCAAACAGGTTGGTCGTTTTCCCGTCGAATTTCTGGTAATTAATATAGTCAAGCCCGATATCCGAAGCATTGGCATGAACATCCTTGAACGGCAACAGGAAAAGCTCATAGTGCTTGTACCCATCGCCCTGCATATGGCGTTTCAGAAATGCCGGAAACTTTTTAGCCATAGCTGCAATGCTGGTTCCTGGCGCCAGTGTGAAGTAAGTGTCCAGCCAGTTGCCGCCCCAGTTATTGTCCATTTGCGGACGGTAAAAAGTACTGATCGTCGTCAGCGCATCAAACTGCAATTGCGAATTCTTTGGAACGTTCTGAATAATCCCGGTTACCGCATAAGACGTGGTATCGCCGCCATAATGCACTACGGTTTTGCCCATCGGGTCCTCGCTGCCAAATATGTTCTTGGCAGCTTCTTCGGTCAGGATAATGCTGTGCGGATTTGCCAATGCCGTGTTCTTATCGCCCCTAACCAGTTTGAAATTGAATATTTTAAGAAACGTAGAATCCACAGCAAAAACCTGGGGCAGGTATATTCGTTTGTCGCGATAAGTAATTTCAGCTTTGGTGTTCCAGATGATCCGTGTAAAATTTTTGATCTCGGGGAACTCGTTCTTTAAGGCAGGCCCCATCGGGAACATGGATAAAGCCACTTTCTGCGAAGCCACCATGCCCGGGAACTTTTGCACTTCGTTTAGCCGATATACATTGTTGGGCTGGAAGCCGTCGAAGCTTTTCTCATAAAAAACGAACAGCATGATCACTATGCAGGCTGCCATGCCTACAGCAAGCCCGATAATGTTGATAGCCGAAAAAACCTTGTTTTTTCTCAGGTTACGCCAGGCGGTTTTGAAATAATTCTTTATCATGATATCAGTTTATTGGTATATGTCAATGACTATTGATTACATTCGCTATGGACTATCGACCATAGACTATTGACTTGGATCACTCGCTCCTTAAACTCTTTACCGGGCTAGACAATGCGGCTTTAACAGACTGAAAACTTACCGTAGCCAATGCGACGACCATTGTCACAAACGCCGCCAGGGCATATATCCACCAGCTCATTTTAGCCGGGTAAGCAAAGCCCTGAAGCCACTTGCTCATGGCATAATAAGCAACGGGAAAAGCAATGACAGCGGCAATGATGACTAATTTTGCAAAATCCCCGGATAACATAACAACCACATTCTGCACCGATGCGCCCAGTACTTTACGGATTCCTATTTCCTTTGTACGGCGTTCGGCGGTATACATGGCCAATCCGAGCAATCCAAGGCAGGCTACGGTAATAGCCAGGCAGGTAAACACACCGAATACCTTACCGATGGTCTGATCGGATTTATACAGCGAATCGTATTGTGCATCAAGGAATGTATATTCAAAAGGATCGTCAGGCAAAAAGTCTTTCCACGCTTGCTGAATTTCACTAATAGCTTTCGTGTAATCACCGGGTTTGATACGAACGGCTACATTGGATATACCGATATCGTAAGTTTTGGATGTGCTGTAAAACAGCGCAAAAGGCGATACCGGAACGTGCAGTGATTCTGTATTAAAGTCTTTGGTCACACCCACCACGGTGAATTTGGTATAGTTGCCGCCGGGGTAGATCATTGTCTTCCCGATCGGGTTTTTCCAGCCCATTTCCCTGACAGCGGCTTCGTTT
>DASZWG010000359.1:0-9487 GCA_035546675.1 Mucilaginibacter sp.
TACTGCTGGTTAACCTGTTTGCGCCGGGCGGCAGTATGCATTTATCGTCAGCGGTCAGCCGTACCGCAGCGGGTGTCAGCAGTTCAGGATTGTCATTAAAGGAATTTATCGGCCATGTATTCCCGCGCAGTTTTACCGAGGCTATGGCGAATAACGAGATATTACAGATCGTGGTTTTTTCGTTATTCTTTGGCGTAGCTACGGCAGCCATCGGCGAAAACGGCGACATCGTCGTCAAATTCATGGACGCCGTGGCGCATATCATCCTGAAAATAACCGGGTATGTGATGAACCTGGCGCCGGTAGCGGTATTTGGCGCTATTACAGTTGTTGTGGCTAAACAGGGTCTGGGCATCATATCCACTTATGCCACTTTTATCGGCGAGTTTTATTTCGCGCTGATCCTGTTATGGCTGATGATCATCGGCGGCACAGCGCTGGTGTTAAAAAGACGCGCTTTGCATTTGCTGAACAGTACCAAAGATGCTGTGCTGGTGGCTTTCAGCACATCGACCAGCGAAGCCGCATTTCCCCGTGCGCTGGAAGAACTGGAGCGTTTTGGCTGCAACAATAAGATCGTGAGCTTTGTACTGCCGCTGGGATATTCGTTCAACCTGGTCGGTTCAATGATCTATCTCACATTCGCCTTGTTGTTTCTGGCGCAGGCTTATGGCATACATCTGTCGCTGGGTCACCAACTGTCCATGCTGCTGGTCCTGATGCTGATGAGCAAGGGCGTGGCCGGTGTGCCAAGAGCGGCGCTGGTGGTAATAGCCGCAACGGTAAGCATGTTCGGTATACCCGAAGCCGGCCTGGCGTTACTGATCGGGGTTGATCCGCTGATGGATATGGGCCGTTCGGCCACCAATGTGCTCGGCAATGTGATGGCGACCGGTGTAGTGAGCAAGTGGGAAAACGAATTACGGGATTAAAAGCTTTGGACTTTCTGTTTTCAGCTTTGAGTCCAAAACATAATAATTATCAAAAACATGAATAAAACTTTCAAAAAAGCGCTCTTGATTGCAAGCGTTGTGGTGCCTTTCCTGCTGTATTGTGTGTATTATTACGCCGGAGTGTTCAGACGGGCGCCGTATAAATTTACAGAGTTTGAATATTTCACGTTCGAATACGGTCCTGGCGATAGCCTCATCAACAAGTACAACTCCAGAACCGGGGAGTACCAGTATGTCAATTCGCACGATTCGCTCGTGAAAATGAATATGCACCTGCCCGAGGCCGACCTGCTGTACCTGCATCACCAAATGGCCGAGCAGGGACTGTGGGATTTCCCTGAAGTGGAGATCGGCGATACGAGCAGGAGGATAGACGGACAAAGGCCGCTTCGTTATAGTATAGCGTTTTACTACAAGCGCACCAGTAAAAAAGTATTGTTCGACGAATCGTTCAACGGCGATCCGAAATTGAAGGCTGCCAACGAAGAAGTGGTAAAGCAAATCGAAAAGGTGCTGAATGATGAGCAGAACAAAGAGGAGGAAAATAAATAAATTGGTGTTGTGAATTGTATTTGCAATCCCTATATTTGCACCTCAATTTTTAAAACATAATTAATAACCATGTACGCAATAGTAAGTATAGCCGGACAGCAATTCAAAGTTGCCAAAGACCAGCAGATCTTTGTACACCGTTTACAGGGAGATGAAGGCGCTAGTATTGAATTTGACAGTGTGTTATTAGCAGAAAACGATGGTAAGTTCAAATTGGGATCCGATTTGAAGAATGCCAAAGTATCGGCTAAGATCGTGTCTCATTTAAAAGGTGACAAAGTGATCATCTTCAAAAAGAAAAGAAGAAAAGGTTACAAGAAGAAAAATGGTCACCGCCAGCAGTTTACCAAGATCGAGATCACTGGCATCACATTATAACCAGGTTGTACGTATGACGTTGTACGTTGTACGCTGATAACACAAAAACAAAGATTGATAACGTAATACGTTCAACGTATAACAAAAAAATAAAGAAATGGCACACAAAAAAGGGGCCGGTAGCTCACGAAACGGCCGCGAATCACATAGCAAACGTTTAGGTATCAAAATATTTGGCGGTCAGCCTGCTATTGCAGGCAACATCATCGTACGCCAGCGCGGTACACAGCATAATCCAGGCCTGAATGTAGGCATCGGCAAGGATCACACCCTGTTTGCACTGAAGGATGGTTTGGTAGTTTTCAAAAAGAAAGCCGACAACCGTTCTTACGTTTCGGTTATCCCGGCCGAAGCCGCACCGGTTGTTGAAGAGCCTAAGGCAAAACCTGCCGCAAAGGCTGCTCCGAAAGCCGAGGCAAAAACAGAAGTTCCTGCAGAGGTAAAAGCGGAAGCCAAGACTGAAAAGGCACCCGCTGCAAAGGCAGAAGCTGCTGAAGAAGCTCCAAAGGCTAAAAAGCCCGCTGCACCGAAAGCAAAGAAAGCTGATAAAGAAGAAGGCGCTGCTGAATAAAGCAGCATCCTCAAAAGCATAAAACAAGAGCCTGTATTGAAGAATACAGGCTTTTTTTATGGACGATTTAACTGCCGCTATCGTTAGCTTGCCTGCTGTTTGACAAGCTGTATCTCCGGTAAGTGCTGGAGTTTAATATAATTTGCTTTCTATTGAGGTGGAAATTTCACCATACAATAAATCAGCATGCGAACAGGCTTACCCTTATAAATTGCAGGTTTCCATTTTGGCGAACCTTTTATAACTCTTATCGCCTCCTTATCCAGATCATCGTCAGGCGACCGCATAATCCTCACATTTGAAACATGACCATTTTTTTCGATAATGGCTGACAGAATTACATTCCCGGCTTTTTTATTGTTTTTAAATATGGTTGAGTAATGTGTATTTGCTCTAATATACTTTTTGAGGTTTTCATAGCCACCGGGAAATTCCGGGCAGGAATCGAATACGGGTGGCAAAGGTCCATCTTTGGGTATAGGACTATCATAATCACTCAATGACAGTGCACAAAAACGATAGACTGTCGTATCATTCGCCTGCTGCGCTTGAGCAATCGAAAAAATTGCAGCAAAAGCGATAATGATAAGAATTGATTTCATCTTTTTATTTTAGGCTTTTTAGGTAATTCAAAATTCATTGGCATACTATAATGATATTGTATTGGTTTCCTATCATGTGTTCCCGGTATCCACTTTGGGGAATTTCTTAACACACGAACGGCCTCGGCATCTATATCTTTCGAAAGCCCTTTTGTAACCTTTACATCGGAAATACTTCCATCCTTTTCGATGATAAAGCTCAGGTAAACCTTGCCCTGGATACGATATTTAACTGCAGTTTTAGGGTAGTGCGTATTTTTTGTCAGGTACTGATAAAATTGTTTCAGGCCGCCGGGGAACTTTGGCCTGGTAAAATCTTCATCGACAATAGGGACGTTTTTATCGATGTTTATTGTATCAGCATGTTTTATTTTAATCTGGGCTTTTACAGCCGAAATGCCCAAAAGTAAACAGCTGAGTAATAAGGTTCGTTTCACATATTAAATATACTCGATTTCCCTTAGACCCAATGAAAAAACTGTGTGGGATTTTTATTTATCCTGTTTTCTTGGGCTTAAACGACACAACAATCCAGTATCGAACCCGCACTTTTTTACCGTGTAAAATTCCGGGATGCCACCCTGGTAAAGAATTTACCACCCTTGTCGCTTCCTTGTCTAAATCGCCCGACACATGCCTTAAAACTTTTGTGTGGCTAAGAGAACCATCCTTTTCTATTACCGTCTCAATACTTACCTTAGTTTCCTTATCAGGTAATTTTGAAATAGCTCCATATCTGATATGAGCAGAAATATATTTATAAAGGTCGGTAAGGTTATTTTCAAATTGTGGGGCACCGATCTAAAATGGCCGGATTACCGACAACATTTATAGTATCATCACTTTGCTTACATCCATTATAAATCGTTGTATCATTTTCCTGTGCATTTGCTGTAAATGCAACCACGATAAATGATAAAGTAATAAGAATTAATTTCATTTCTTGCTTAGTTTGCTAACAAGGTAAAATTTATGGGTACAGCGTACTGCACCCTTGCAGTCCGGCCATTTTGTACTCCTGCTTTCCATTTGGGGCTTAGCTTCATTACTCTGGTTGCTTCTGCATCAAATTCTGGCCCCAGACTTCTTATTACATGAATATGCGATAATCTGCCATTTTTCTCGACAATAAACTGAATAAATACTTTGCCATAAACGTCGCCTGCACTTTTGGGGTATTTTACATTTCTTGCAAGGAATTTATAAAACGCTTTCCATCCGCCTGGAAATGTTGGCTCCTGTTCTACAGATTTATATAAGCCATTGACAGGAACTGTGTCACGCTGCGGTTCGGGTATTACGTCACTATCTGTATATTTAGGCGTTTTTGTAACAGGCTGTTGAGCCCGAACGGAGAATATCAACCATATAAGCAGAACTCCTAATAAGGTTCGTTTCACATATTAAATATACTTAATTTTCCCTTATCATCAGCCCTGTTGCAAAATCATGCAGGTATTTTTTACGATCGGCAGGAAGATCAACTTCATCCAAAACCGCGAAAGCTTTATCTGCATATAATCGCATTGCCTGCCACGCATGCTGCCTGATATTCAATCGATCATAAATGGCGGTTACGGCGTCTATTTTTTCTTTGGCCGGGAAATCAGTTCCCGAGAACCATTTTTTAAGCTCAGTAGACTGTGCCGCATTTGCAGTTTCAAGAGCCTTGATCAGCAGGTACGTTTTTTTATTCGAAAGGATATCGCCGCCCACCTGTTTGCCGAAATTTTCAGGGTTGCCGTATACATCCAGTATATCATCCTGTAACTGAAAAGCAATACCCAACTGTTCGCCAAAAGTTTGCAGCAGTGATGCGTCATGGTCATCAGCGCCACCGATGATAGCGCCGATTTTCAGCGCGCCTCCCAGCAATACAGCCGTTTTAAGGCGGATCATAACGATATACTCATCAATATGTACATCGTTTCTGGTCTCAAAATCCATGTCCGTTTGCTGCCCTTCGCATACCCCGACGGCCGTATCATTAAAGACAGTGATTACGGGCCTCAACAGCCGGTCTTCCACCTGCATCAGCAGTTTATAGCTTTCAACCAGCATCACATCGCCTGAAAGTATGGCCACATTCCGGTTCCATTTCTCGTGAACGGTTGCTCTGGCGCGGCGCAGGGGGGCATTATCCATAATGTCGTCGTGTACCAGCGTAAAATTGTGAAATACTTCGATAGCCAGGGCTGGGGGGACAGCCTTCAGCATGTCGCCTCCAAAAAGGTCGCAGGCCATCAGCAGCAGGGCAGGCCGCATACGTTTACCGCCTATGGAAAGGATGTATTTTATCGGCTCGTAAAGGTCGACAGGGTGTAAAGGAAATTCAAGTTGATCAATTTCTTTACTGATGATGGCCTGCAGATCGGTAAGCTGGTTCACAATGATCGAATTACTTTTTTTGCGGCTAAAGTACGGAATGATCAATCAATAATCCGATAATTCAATAAATCAGTAATTAGTCCTGTACTAACGAAAAATCGATCTGTTTTTTGGTCAGGTCGACGTTCTTAACTTTGATCTTTACCTCGTCGCCCAATTGGTAGATCTTTCTTTTCCGCTGACCGATGATCGCATAATTCTTTTCATCCAGGGTGTAAAAGTCGTCCGAGATCTCGCGCAGACGTATCATGCCTTCACATTTATTCTCAATAATTTCTACATACATGCCCCATTCCGTGACGCCCGATATGATGCCGGTATAAACCGTTCCGATCTGGTTCTGAAGGTATTCGGCCTGTTTATATTTCACCGACGCCCTTTCGGCATCGGCCGCCTTTTTCTCCATTTGCGAGCAATGCTGGCAAAGTTTTTCATAATAGGCGGCATTGGCCGATTGCCCCCCGGTGAGATAGTGCTGCAGCAGGCGGTGCACCATAACGTCGGGATAGCGGCGGATGGGTGAGGTGAAGTGGGTATAATGATCGAACGCCAGCCCGTAATGACTGGTGGTTTTTGTTGTATAAATGGCTTTAGCCATCGACCGGATCGCCAGTTGTGTCAGCACGTTTTGATCCTTTTTCCCTTCCACATCCTCCATCATGAAATTGAGCGACCGGGCGGTCTCCTTATCCGATTTGGTATTGATACGGTAACCGAACCTCGATGCAAATTGTGCAAAGCTGGCCAGCGCGTCAGCTTTGGGTGCATCGTGCACACGGTATACAAAGGTATATTTATGCCGGCCTTTGCCTTTTTTGCTTACAAATTCGGCTACTTTACGATTAGCCAGCAGCATAAAGTCTTCGATCAGTTTATGGGCATCCTTGCGTTCCTTTACATACACACCCGTGGGCTTACCGCGATCATCCAGCTTGAACTTGATCTCCGTTGTTTCAAAGCTGATGGCGCCGCTCTTAAACTTACGTTCGCGCAGCTTGTAGGCCAGCTCGTTTAGTTTCAGTATTTCTTTATCAAATTCCCCGGCTTTGTCTTCAATGACCTGCTGAACTTCTTCGTAGGTGAAACGCCTGTCCGAATGAATGATCGTTTTTCCGTACCATTCATGGATCACATTCGCTTCTTCGTCCAGCTCAAACACAGCCGAGAAACACAATTTGTCTTCTTTGGGCCGAAGCGAACACAGCCCGTTTGACAATATTTCGGGCAGCATGGGTATCACCCGGTCAACCAGGTAAACCGACGTGCCCCTGTCCAGCGCTTCTTTATCCAGAGCCGAATCGGGCTGAATGTAATGCGAAACATCGGCGATATGGATTCCTACTTCGTAATGGCCATTTTCCAATGGTTTAAACGAAAGCGCATCGTCAAAATCTTTGGCGTCGAAGGGATCGATGGTAAAGGTCAGTACATTCCGGAAATCTTTCCTCCTTGCGATCTCTTCTTTTGATATGGCTTCAGGAATAGCTTCCGCATCCCGCTCCACATCTTTCGCGAAAGATAGCGGAAAACCGTATTCGGCCAGGATGGCGTTCATTTCGGTATCATTTTCACCCTGTACGCCCAAAACCCGTTTAATGCGGCCCATCGGGTTTTTTGCGCCCGGCGGCCAGTCGGTGATCTCGGCTATGGCCTTTATCCCGTTTTTGGCGCCGTTTAGGTCGCTGATCGGGATAAAGATGTCGTGCATCATCTTACGGTCGTCGGGAATAAAGAACGCGAAGCGCTCCGAGAGTTTAACAATACCCGTAAACTCCATTTTGGCGCGTTCCAGTATCTCTACAACCTCGCCTTCCTTTCGTAACCCGCGGCTTTTGGCATAAACGTACACTTTTACCCGGTCGCCGTTCAGGGCATTGCGTAATTTACGGGGGGCGACAAAGATATCGGTCTCGGCTTCATCATCTGTGACAATGAATGCGGAACCGTCGTTGGTCAGGTCAACTATTCCCTCAACAAAGGTTTTTAGCTCACGAAGCTGAAATTTGCCAGGACTGATCTCTTTGAGCACCGTTTTTTTGGCTTCTTCCTTTAATATTTCGAGGATAATATCCCGCGATTCATCATCGCGAACATTCAGTTTGGCCGAAACCTGTTTGTAATTCAGCGGTACATTACTGTTTTGCTCGAATACATCGAGTACTAATTGTGTAAGTACCTGTTTAACAGAAGAGTTATTTTTCTTTTTAGACATAGATAGAAATTCTTTTGCAAAGGTAAGAAGAATGTATCATTGCAGAAGTCGGAATGCCAAACGCGGAATGAAAGAATTATTTCTTATGTCTTTCCGTATTTTCTTTAGCTGTTTTACCCGAACTGGTAAAAATTGCAGTTAATTCATTCGATTCTCTGTGCAGCGTTTTGGTAAGATCATTATTTAAAGTCTCCGATTCCATAATTAACTCCAACCAAAACGAAGTTTCGTCAGCTTCTTCTTCAACAACAGTGATTTTTGATATAAAATCAGCTTTTGATCTGGCTTTGCAGGCTGACCTGTAATTTGCGCCTACAGATGTGCCGGACCTTAGTATCTGATTGCCTAAAACCCGGCCAATTCTATCGTCAGCTAGGGTTTTGACTAATTTAATAATGTTGAGTGCAAAACTCTTTGTTCTAGCTTTAAGGTCATTTACAGGTTGCATATTGTGTTTTTAAATTTAATGAAAGTATAAAATCCGAATTTGACAATCCGCATTTCGCATTACTTCCCCGGTATCGAGTCGATCAGCTTTTTGGTGTAATCCATCTTTGGCGAGTAGTAAATATCGTCCGGCTCACCCATTTCGACGACCTCGCCCTTGTTCATCACCATGATGCGGTCCGAAATGTGCTTGATCACCGCCAGGTCGTGCGAGATAAAAATATAGGTCAGGTTGAACTCCTGCTGCAGCTCGCGGATCAGGTTAAGCACCTGTGCCTGCACCGAAACATCGAGCGCTGAAACCGATTCGTCACAAATGATAAATTTTGGCCTCAATGCCAGAGCCCGCGCGATCACGATACGTTGCCGCTGTCCTCCGGAGAACTCGTGTGGGTAGCGGTTAAAATAACCCGCAGGCAGGTTTACTCTTTCCAGCAGTTCCAGTACTTTTCTTTTACGCTGTGTGTTGTTATTGTACAATTGGTGCACTTGTAAAGGCTCCATCAGTGAATCGCCGACGGTGAGCCGGGGATTTAAAGAGGAGTAGGGGTCCTGGAAAATGATCTGTATATCGCGCCGCATGGCACGCATATCCTGTTTATTCAGTTTTTGCAGGTCGGTGTTCTCAAAATTAATATTCCCCGATGTGGGCTCGATCAGCCTGAGTATGCTCCTGCCCAGGGTTGATTTGCCGCAGCCCGATTCACCCACCAAACCCAGCGTTTCGCCGGGATACACATCAAAGCTTACCCCGTCAACGGCCTTTACAAACTTCTTTGGCCCGGAAAATAAACCTCCTCCATAAGGGAACCAGGTGCACAATTCATTGATGCGGAGAATCGGTTGACGGGCGTAAAGGCTTTTCTTTCGCTCATTCAATTCTGCAGCAGGCCACGCATATTGTTCCCGGATGTCTTCAACCGAAGCCGTTTTTTTGAATTCATGATCCATAAAATCGGCTACTACGGGCAGCTTTTTCAAATGGTGATCCGGTGCCGGACGGCAAGCCAGCAGGCCTTTGGTGTAAGGGTGTTGGGGATCTAAGAATACGGTCTTTGTATCCGCCATTTCTACGATCTCACCCTTATACATGACGATCACCCGGTCGGCAATATCGCTTACCACACCCAGGTCGTGCGATATGAATACCAGGCTCATGCGGCGTTCTTCCTTCAGCCGCTGAAGCAGCTCGATAATCGTTTTTTGAACCGTTACATCGAGCGCTGTTGTCGGCTCGTCCGCGATCAGTATTTCAGGGTCGCAGGACAGCGCCATGGCGATCATGACCCGCTGCTTTTGTCCCCCGGATAATTGGTGCGAGTAACTTTTAAAAATGAACTCAGGCCGGGGTAACTGTACTTCTTTAAACAGGCTGATCGTTTTT
>DASZWG010000360.1:0-4066 GCA_035546675.1 Mucilaginibacter sp.
GGAATCTATTCTTGCTGACCTGGTCAGGCAGACGGCCGATGTGGAAACGAGGTTGTATGCCTCAGACACTTATGCCTTACTGATCATCTTTCAGGCTATGGATGCTGCCGGTAAAGACAGTGCCATCAAGCACACCGCTTCCGGGCTTAACCCGCAGGGTTGCCAGGTTTTTAGTTTTAAACAGCCCAGCGTAGAAGAGTATGAGCATGATTTTCTATGGCGGCATTACACGGCATTGCCCGAACGCGGCCACATTGGTATCCATAACCGGTCGCACTACGAGAATGTGCTTGTGACTAAGATTCACCCTGAATTGTTATTGAAAGAAAAGCTGCCCGGTGTTAGTGACGTGGAGAATTTGGATAAAGACTTCTGGAAGAGCCGATACCGAAGCATACGCGAATTTGAAGATCATCTGCATCAGAACGGAACGGTGATCATCAAATTTTTTCTGCATGTTTCAAAAGCCGAACAAAAACGCCGGTTCCTTGAACGGATCGATGACCCGGCCAAGAACTGGAAATTCTCCGCAGCGGATATCGAAGAGCGCAAATACTGGGATGGCTATATGAAGGCCTATGAAAAAGCTATTCAGGAAACCGCAACGCCGGAGAATCCCTGGTATATTATCCCGGCCGATAAGAAATGGTTTACGCACATAACTCTTTCGACCATTATCCTCGAAACTTTGAAGGGACTCAATTTAAACTATCCTGTGTTGCCAAAAAATGCCATGGACCAACTCCAAATAGCCAGAAAAAAGCTTATTGAAGAATAAGAAGCGAACCCACATTACGGAGGTGCTTAACTTTTATAGTTTCTTTAAAGGATTAAATTCCCTTAAACATGGTTTGTGCCTTCTCGCCAATGAGAGGAATAGGCTTTTTTTCACCGTTTGCAGCTCCAATCAGGCCGATTATCCATAAAACAAGGAAACCAATGCCTCCGAGCCACATTATTATTCCGAGTAGACTTACTAAAAATAACGAAATAAACACGGTTATAATCAGGAGTATGTAACCTGCAATATAAAATCCGGCCATGCAAATGTAAAGCAGTAAAGTTTGCCGTAACTGGTAACTCCCTAACTCAGTTTTTTTCTCATTGTGCATCCCGAGATAAGCGACAAGCCATCCGATGATGGTTAAATAACTGACAATGGCAACTGTCTTACCATTGTCCGCTGTGGTAATGTTGTTTTCCGGTTCCATCTGGTATTGGTTATTTAGGTTGTTTATTAAGTAAATATACCTAAATTTCAGACAGTTGCAAGTCCCATTTTAGTGTGAAAAACCATATATGATTTTCACTCCTGCTTAATGGCCCGATATGGCTATTCTACGGTTATTTCATCGGCAAAAATATAGGAGGGCTGCCCCTTACTTTCGTGCCAGTCGGGGAGTGGACCATATTGTTTGGCCACTACTTTGATATACCTCGTATCCAGGTTCAGATCGGCTTTAAATTCCTGGGTTTGTACGTTCAGGTCTTTGATATCCACTTTGGTGTTTACTGTGGCAGCTAATTTGTAATTGGCGCCATCGTCTGATACCCAGTATTGCACGTATTTCGGGAAAACGATCCAGGCGCGGGTATCCTGCAGGGTACCGAGGCTTATGCTTTTAACCGGTTTTACCTGTCCCATATCGATCAGTGCTTCCAGGTCAGTACCCTGGTAACCCTGCCAGTGACCGAGCCGCCAGTTCACTTTTCCGCGTAATCCGTCTATCAGGCTTTCGTCACCCTGTGCGGGGTAATTCGGCAGGTATTTGGTCAGCAGGGTCAGTTTTATATCATCTCTTATCCTGGTGAATGATCCGGAATCGGCAAAGCTTGATTTGCCATGGTCTATTGCAATAGCCTTTACCGTGGTATTCGATGATACAATAACCGGTTTAGTATAAAGCGCTGAGCTTGCTGTCGGCGTTGAACCGTCGAGCGTATAATAGATTTTGGCTGCAGTATCGGCACATTTGATCCCGAGGTCGAAAGGTTTATTAAAAGTAGGGGACGAGGTTGTAAAATAGGGATTAGAGACGATCAGGCTATCCGATATGGCGGATGCCGATTTCTCCAGTTCCTGTACAAACAGCTTATTGGGCAGACGGCCCGTGTATACATCCCATTCGCCACCCTTTTGTATATCCTTGTCGTCTATGTAAAGTTTGTTATAAGGACTCTTATTTAATGACATCCCCTGCAGATAGATATTCTGAAAACTGACGCCCGAACCCGCATTGGTGATGGTGAACGTTTTTCCGTTGTACAAATGGATCACCGCTTTATCAAACTGCGGTAATCCTACCTGGTATTGCGTTTGACCGGGTGCGATCGTATAAAGACCCAGCGAACTCATCACATACCAGGCCGACATTTGTCCGCAATCCTCGTTACCCGACAAGCCATCCGGCTTAATACTGTATTCTTCGCGCAGAATGCGGTTAATATAGTACTGCGTTTTTTGAGGCGAATTGGTGAAATTATATAAATAAGCTATATGATGGCTCGGTTCATTGCCGTGTGCATACTGGCCGATGAGTCCTGTCACATCGGCCTGCTGGCGCCCGCTCAGTTTGGCATCGGTGGTGAACAATTCGTCTAATTTAGCCTCGAATTTGTCCCGGCCGCCCATCCGTGCGATTAATCCGTCAACATCCTGCGGAACAAGGAACGAATACTGCCAGGCATTGCCCTCAGTGTAATTATTGTTGATATCTGTAGGGTCGAAAGGCTCGTACCAGCCGCCGTTTACGCGTCCCTGCATAAAACCGTTCTGATCGTTAAACACATTCTTCCAGTACTGTGCCCGTTTAATAAACTCTGCATAATCCTGCGGTTTATTCAGCATTTTGGCCATTTGTGCAATGCACCAGTCATCATAAGCATATTCAAGTGTTTTTGAAACCGATTCCGGCTCATCATCCGCCAGCACGGCTCCGTTTTTGCGGTAAATATCCAGGCCAAACTGGTTGCGGTTCACGGCTGCCTTCATGGCTGTAAATGCCTCTTCTGCATCAAAATCCCTGATACCTTTTGCATACGCATCCACAATGACCGGGATCGAATGGTTGCCGATCATACAATAGGTCTCACTCGAAGCGAGCGGCCATATCGGCAGCAGGCCGCCCTGTTCGTACATTGCCAGGAAACTTTTAATAAAATCAAGCGTACGTTTGCGGTCGATGATCGTAAATAAAGGGTCCTCAGCGCGGAATGTATCCCACAATGAAAAAACTGTATAGTAGTCAAAGCCGTTAGCGGTATGTACCTTTTTATCCAGGCCGCGGTATTGCCCGTCCACATCGCTGTAAACATTGGGCGCCAGCATACAATGGTAAAGCGCGGTGTAAAAAACGGTTTGTTTGATCTTTGCCCAATCCGTTATTACCGGCTGTTTCTTTTCCTGCGGCCGGTTATACCCGTAAGGATTATAGCCTCCATACTGGTTCTGGGCGTTGCGGGCCGCCTGGCTCATTTCGGGCGCGCCGCCCTCCACCTGTATTTTGTTTAGCGCTTCATTCCAGTCTGCCTTTGCCTGTTTCTCAACTTTTTTGAAATCGAAATCAGGTACTTCCGCATCCAGGTTCTTCAATGCGCCTTCAGTGCTTACGGATGATATGCCCACTTTCGAGATAACCTCGCCGGGATTATCGAACTGGATATACATCTTCACATTTTTCCCTTGTACTTTAGTTTGTCCCTGCTGCACCTGGTCGTTAAGCGCAATGCCGTACGATTTGAAAGGCTTTGAGAATTTAGCATAGAAATAGATGTACTGATCGGGCGCCCACGAACGCGATTCCCTGAATCCGCGTATTTCATGGTCGTTCACCACTTCGATCCACGAATCGAGTACTTCGTCACGATGCTGCAGATCGATAATGATATTAGCCTGCTGTGTTTTGGGATAGTGATACCGGTGCACACCCACGCGTTTGGTTGCGGTTAGTTCCACTTCGATATCGTATTTGTCCAATTTGGTTTTGTAGTAACCGGGTGAGGCAGCCTCATTTTTTTTCTTAAATCCCGACATATAATCTGTATTCTTAAATTTCGGCTCACCAGT
>DASZWG010000361.1:0-3236 GCA_035546675.1 Mucilaginibacter sp.
ACGGTCGATGGTGGGTTTGATGATCATAAATTAAAGCGGTGCAACGACAAAAATAGTTTTTTACGAGTTACAGGTTTCAATTCTACCCAATAAATTTCTCCATGTTGTATCACGCAGCATTATTTTGCGGTATATTAATTGGAAAACGTAAATAATAAATATAAGGATGAGAAAGTTAAGTTTAGCCACTGTTGTATTGTTTTATACGTTGATTATTTCCTGCGAAAAAGGAACCCAGGTCAACCCTAACGACTTCTTCATTGCCGCTAACCTGGGTAGTACGAATTGGATCGCACAACCTTCAACCGCTTACCTCGCCAATAAAGATACCTTACAGATCAGCGGGTCATATGCAGACGGCAGCCAGAATCTGGTGATGAAGGTCCCGTTTCAGGGAAGAGGGAATTATACTTTAGACAGCAGCCAGGCTTCTTTTGCTACCTACAATATTGAAGGAGGGGTATCCGTTCCGACGGCTCAATACAAACTGGATACTACACAAATTAATACCGTTAGTCTCGACCAGTCCAACGTTTATGTCGAAACCGGGAGTTTCCAACTGCATTTTATTAAAGTATCGGGCAGCAGCACTGCTGCAAATACCCTTACTTTTGCTAACGGTAAATTCTGGGTAGCGTTGCCAAACATTAACTAGGCGCTGCTTATAGGTTTGCCCCTTTTCAAAAAAGTGATGGCAATTCCTGCCAGCACAATAACATTTCCGGCTATTTCTTTGAATTCCAGCTTTTCATGCAGGAACCATGCGGCCCATACACCGGCGATCACCGTTTGACTCAGCAGAGCGACAGACACTTTGGTAGCCTGCAAAAAATTGAGCGAATAATTAATGGTGATCCAGCCCGCCAACTGGCAGATCAGCCCCATACCGATAAGGTATAACCATGTTGGGGCCGAAAACCGGAGCAGTTCGTCGCCGCGCAGCAGGCAAATAACCAGCAGGAAAACGCTTGCGCCGATCATGTTGTAGAACATAAATGTGATGGTGCTGATCCTTTGCAGGATACCTTTGGTGATCAGGATATAGATGGCATAAAGCAGGCTGGCTATCAAGGCATACACCAGGCCGATGCTGAATTGCAGGTGAATAAGATTGCCAAACCCCACCAGTATGATCATTCCCAGAATAGCCAGGCATGTGCCCGCCCAAAAAAGCAGTCCTGATCGTTTGCGGAACAGCAGTAAACTAAGCAAGCCGACCCACAGCGGCGCCAGGTTGGCGATCAGCGTCGATATGGTGGCGCTGATCTTCATCAGCGAAATGTTCCAGATCGCGATGTCGGATGCAAACACCACACCCCCGGCCAGGGCAATGAGCAAGTCTTTTCGGGCGATCTTCAGCCCGCCTTTAGCCAGGCAATATGGCGCCAGCACGATCCAGGCTACAAATATCCGGTAAAAGCCGGATGCCAGTGGTGTTGCAACGGCAAGCCTGACAAATATCGGCGAGAACGAAATACACAGGATGCCGATAACCAGGCTTGCTTTGGGATTCATAAACGGATCGAAAGCCGCTAAATTAAATGTTCTGCACGAAATTTACCGGGTATGTATCAGTAAGGCCAGGCAATGCGTATATTGCATTAAACTAAAGCCTGATGAAAAGAATAACCTGCCTTGCACTTTTCGCGACAATGTTAGCGATATATTCCTGTAAACCTGAAAAATGCTGCGTGATACCCGAACCTCCGGCCAAAGTGACTGCGCAAAAGGACGGTGCACCCTGGTCGCCGATGTTTGCAAAAGGCATTCTGAGCGCAACAGATTCATTAAGCATATCAGCAACCGGCGCTACTTACCGGTCGTATCCTTACCAAAAGACCGATACGCTGAATATCAGCATCCTGTACAACAAACCGGGCACATACCAGTTACAGGGGAACCAGGCGTTTTACGGTGTATTTAATGATAACATATTAACCGGCTACCAGTTGGACGCCAGCTATAACAACGTGATCGTCATCACCGGTTATAAAAGATTGACCGACCCCTATTCATCCGTGCCCGACCAGGTAAAGATCACCGGCACATTCAGCCTGAAATTCATCGACCCGAATAACCCGGCAGGCATCAGCTTCCAAAACGGCAGTTTCTATGCATTAGTCCAGTACCAATGAAAAAGACTGCCTGCCTGATCATCATGCTGGCTTGCACTGCGCTTGTATCCTGTAACCATAATTGTTGTGATCTGCCTACGCCTGTAAACACCATGAAAGCCACCAAAAACGGTGCCGCCTGGGAGCTAAATTATGCTACGGGCAATATGCGTCAGGACACCCTCATCCTGGCAGACACCTCGGTCAATCCCGAACGCACGGAGCTGATCCTGTTTAAATTCAAATTTGATGGTACCGGAAATTACAAACTCTCTGCCGGTAACCTGGTATATGCCTACGCTCACAGGATGGACAATCCTTACGTTTATTACACTTTGAATACCGCTTACAATAATTCCCTCAAAATAACGGGCTATGATACAGGCGGCGGAATTGTTACCGGCACTTTCAATATCAAATTGGATAAGGACCCTTCCAATAACGACAGCCGCTACCCGGCGAACCTGAGTTTTTTAAACGGCGTGTTCAACATTCATTTAAGCAAATAATCGTATTTTTGCGGCTCAAAAATATTTTGTATGAGCCAGCGAACAAAGATCAGAGCATTACTGGAAAGCGACCAAACAGGATTTGAAGTTACGGTAAAGGGATGGATACGCACCTTCCGCAATAACCAGTTCATTGCTTTGAACGACGGCTCGACCAATAACAACCTGCAGGTCGTGGTCGATTTTGAGAATACCGACCCGAACCTGCTGAAACGCCTGACCACCGGCGCTGCCATCAGCGCGACGGGCGAGCTTGTGCCCTCGCTGGGTAAAGGGCAAAAGGTTGAAGTAAAAGCAAAAACCATCGAAGTGCTGGGCGACAGCGACCCGGAGAAATACCCGCTTCAGCCCAAAAAACACAGCCTGGAGTTTTTGCGCGAAATAGCGCATTTGCGCTTCCGTACCAATACCTTCGGGGCGGTGTTCCGCGTGCGCAACAGCCTGGCATTTGCCATTCACCAGTTTTTTTATGAGCGCGGCTTTGTTTACGTGCATACGCCCATCATTACCGCATCGGATGCCGAAGGTGCGGGCGAGACTTTCCATGTGACGAACTTCGATTTGGCAAACACGCCCCGGACAGAAAGCGGCGAGGTGGATTTTAAACAGGATT
>DASZWG010000362.1:0-12571 GCA_035546675.1 Mucilaginibacter sp.
TGCAGGCATATATCGTTCAGCATTTGTTTGGAGAGGGGCTTGCTGATAAATGAATTTACACAGTGATATTGACCCGAGCGTTCTTTGTCGGAGTCTCTGACTGATGAGGTCATCACATACAATTCAATTGGCTTATTCAGACTGCCTTTCAGATTTTCAAATTTTTCGAGAAATTCCCAGCCACTGAAGTCCGGCATGGTCAGGTCCAGAAAGATCACGTCGGGCAGCGAATTTGTTTTTGATTTATTTTCTTCGATGAATTCGATGATCATACTGCCATCAAAAGTATAAGTAGCCTGTTTACAAGCTTCGTTGTTGTAAAGCATGGTACGCATGATGTAATGATCAATCGGATTATCGTCTATTAATACGACTTTACACATGGCGATGATTTTTATTGGTTTTGAATTCTGCTAAAGTTATTTAATCAGAACGTATTGATCAAAACGCAAACAATATACCACATGCACAGCGAACCTGTAATCAGAATCTATCGTATAAGTAAAAAATTAAAACAGACTAATACGATGCACCCCCAGATTACAGACGCTGTGAGCAAAGCGTCGTTATATAATTTAAGACTCAGCGACGTTGCACAAAAAAACGCCGAAAAGCTCCTAAATTATATTGAAGACATTAATTTGGAGAAAAATGTCAGATTCCGTCCTACTTCTTCAGGGGGGCTTTTTGTTTCATGGGTCATCGGCAATTGGGAGTATCAGATGGAGTGTGCAAAAAATGGTTATATCATTTATGCTTTTACCGAATCGGATTATCAGAAAGCAACCGGTTGTTTGTTGTTTGATGATTTTATTCCCCAATTTGAGAAATATTTGCTAATGCTCTAATCATCCGGCTTTTAAAGACTGGCGCGGGTCAACGCTGCTGATATCCATACCGGGATGCCCGATATGTTCGGCGTACCATAGCAGTGCGGGGGCTACCAGGGGCCTCAGATAATCCTTAATGTTGACCGTTTCAAAGGCCAGGCAGCCATCGGGACATACACTATAGAATTGAAGCTCAGATGGGTTAGGCTGAAACGCGACTTTTTCGAGTAAGTGGATATTTATCCTGAGCATGGATTTTACATCCCGGATCATATCGCCGGTTTCGGTCTTAAGTACGTAGAAATTATTGGAGAGCATTATTAAAATTTTCTTACCATCAGATGTCAAAAAATGTACCAGTCTGTAATATTCTCCTAACAAATAGTTGACAGTTACGAAAAAATTATTAAAATATAATAATCTGATTTAAAGCTTTTAATGGATATTACTTAAAGTTACATAATCTGATTTCTGTTAATGGAAAGCCTTAAAGTCTTCAATACTAACCCGGCAAATTTAGATATTGTGCCACCTATTTTAGAGCATGATTTGATGGCGCGGAGTACTTCGGTTCTCACTATGTTAATTTGTTGATAAACAGTTGATTTAACATTTGGAAATGTTGCCGCAAATTAATATGTTTAGATAAGAATACCCCGATTTCTATCTATCTGTGCCTGTAGAATTTGACCTTAATATATTGGTCATCGCAGATGACTGAAGCACGTAAATATTTATATTCTGAAAAGATAAGTGCCTGAAAGAGTTGTAGAAAAATATTTGTTTGGATTTTGAAACAAAATACTTCTTTTATACGTCTTAAATGTCTAATAATCAATGTTTATGGTTAACCCGGTTCAATATCATTTAAATACGCTGGATGGTGAACGTTTAATTCATATCGAACCTGTTTATGAAGAGATAGCAGGAGGCGACCTTTTTCCTACCGGTCGCTATCTGTTGAGCGAAGGAAATGCAGGTAAGGGTGAGATCAGGTTTGACGGCGAACTGTTCGAATGGGAATGGGGAGGCGTCAAAGGCCTGGAATACGACAACATTTTTCGTATTGTAAAATTTATACAGGAATATAACGAGCCCGAACTGGCCGGCTATATGGATTAGTCAATATCTGCAAACAGCCCGTTTAATCCCCGAGGGCTATTATTAATAGTTACACTTCACAATTAATTTTAAAAAGTTAAAAAACTATTTAATTTTTGCTTTTAAAATTAAATTTCTATTTATACATTGTAGGCCAATTAAACCCAACCTAATTATGGCCGAATCTTCACAGCGATTTTTATCCCTGGATATTTTCCGCGGAATGACTATTTGTTTCATGATCATTGTTAATACCCCCGGAAGCAACGGAGCTTTCTGGCCGCTAAACCATGCTGCCTGGTTTGGTTTTACTCCAACCGACCTGGTATTCCCTTCCTTTCTTTTCGCCGTAGGTAATGCAATGAGCTTTACCATGAAAAAGTTTAGCCAGATGAATAACGGGCAGGTATTGGCTAAAATATTTAAGCGTACGGCCATTATTTTCCTGTTAGGCTTTTTGCTGTACTGGTTCCCGTTCTTTGATATTCACAACGGCCATATGGAACTACGCCCGTTCAGTCATACACGTATTATGGGTGTATTGCAGCGTATTGCTTTATGCTATTGCTTTGCATCGCTGATGGTGCAGTATCTTTCGAAAAGAACCGTTTATATCCTGTCAGCAGTGTTCCTGATCGGTTACTGGATCATTCTGCTTACGATGGGCGATCCGTCTAATCCGCTTGGAATGTTAACCAATGCAGGGACCTATCTTGACAAATGGCTTTTTGGCGACGCTCACCTGTACCATGGCGAAGGAGTAGCTTTTGATCCTGAAGGTGTGTTAAGCACGATACCGGCTATTGTCAATGTCATTGTAGGTTATTATGCCGGCAAGTTCATCCAGGAAAAAGGAAAAACATATGAGACCATATCAAAACTCTTGTTATTGGGAGTACTGTTTATTTTCACAGCTATTTGCTGGGATTCTGTATTCCCGATCAGCAAGAAACTCTGGACGAGTTCATTCGTGTTTATCACTACCGGGTTGGACATGGTGATCATTTCTTTCCTGGTATATGTGGTCGAGATCAGGAAATGGAATTATGGTAACTGGACGGCATTTTTTATTCCTTTCGGGAAAAACCCGTTATTCGTTTACCTGGTATCAGAAACAATTGTAACCATTTTAGCCTGGATAGTGCTGGCAGGCAAGAGCATACCCGAATGGATCGATTCATTCTGGCAAGCCATAGCGCATGGTAAAATAGGTTCACTGCTTTTTGCTATCACCATTATGCTGATGTGCTGGCTGGTAGGATATATCCTCGACAAAAGGAAAATTTACGTTCGGGTCTAACTAACCACTATAAATCAACTAAATCTATCAATCTCACGAAAAGCCCCGGCAACGGGGTTTTTTTATTTTTTTAAGCAACCTGTGTCCGTCCTGAACCGTAACTTTTGCAGTAATAAGGTTCGGGTTTATTAAAACCAAAGAGCTATATAAAATATTACTGTGTATATTCATCTTTCAATATATGCCTCACATATCTGCCATATCAACAATAGATCTGCCTAACAGGATTGAGCAACAGGAGATCAAAGAACAGGCAAGACTTGCCTTCAGCGAACGATTTTCGCAAATCAACAGGATGATACAAGCATTCGACAATACGGAAATTGCGACACGCAATTTTTGCGAACCGCTCGATTATTACTTGACTCCTAACACATTTGAAGATCGTAACAGCAAATACCAGGAAGCAACGCTGAAGTGGTCGGTTGACGTAATTGAAGAATGCCTTTCAAAGGCCGGTAAACAGAAAGACGATATAACAGATATTGTATTTGTTTCTACTACAGGCCTGGCAACGCCAAGCATGGATGCTTTGATCATTAATCGTATGAGGCTGAACCCTCATATCAATCGTACCCCAATATTTGGTTTGGGTTGTGCCGGTGGTGTATCAGGCATGGCTAAGGCCAATCTGCTGGCCATGGCAAATCCGCGTGCTGTAGTTTTGCTGGTTGCTGTTGAACTCTGCTCTTTAACATTACTGCGTCACGATTACAGCAAAAGTAATTTCATTGGCTCAAGCCTGTTTTCAGACGGCATAGCGGCATGTCTTATCGAAGGCGACGATCAGCCGGGCGATAAAAAAGTCAGGTATAAGGCGGCAAGCAGCAAGCTCTATTATGACTCGCTCGAAGTTATGGGCTGGGATTTTACGAATACAGGCTTTAAGGTACTGTTCTCTAAAGATATTCCCGCATTTATTCATCAGCATGTTAGGGGCGATATTGAAGATTTCCTGGTAAAACAGGAAATAGAATTAAGCAGCATCAGGAATTTTATCTTTCACCCCGGCGGCAAAAAGGTGCTGGATGCCTACCAGGATGCACTGAAGGTAGACGGGGATTTTCTTGCTAAAACCAGGTCGGTAATGAAAAACTATGGCAATATGTCGAGTGTCACCGTACTTTATGTGCTCGAAAAATTTATGAACGAGGGATTTGAGGACGGCTTTGGTTTAATGCTTGCTATGGGGCCGGGTTTTTCATGCGAAATGGTCTTGCTGGAAATGGTTAATTAACCCGCAGTTTCAAAGTCCGGGATATAAATTCGTCGTAATTCCAAACTCTGCCTTGATGCTTTAACAAATCAAATGTATTTCATCATCTACATAGCTCTGATCATCGCATTACGACTTACCGAGTTGTACATTTCCGGAAGGAATGAAAAGTGGCTGCTTTCGCAGGGAGCCATCGAACACGGCCGCGGGCATTATCCTTTTGTGATTGCACTGCACACTTGTTTTATCATATCGATGGTGGCCGAATACCGGTTTGGAAACGGAAGCCATCAAATCGATTACATATTCCTGTTGCTTTTGGTCATCCTGTTGTTATTCAAGTGGTGGATATTAGCCTCTCTCGGTAAATACTGGAATACAAGAGTATATCGCATCCCGGGAAGTACGCCTGTCCAAAAAGGGCCTTATAAATTTATCAGGCACCCTAATTATGCAGATGTGGTCGGCGAGATCGCGATCATCCCATTGGTATTTCACCTGTATTGTACAGCAATAGTTTTTTCGCTTTTAAATGCGGTTATGCTGACGATAAGGATAAGGGTTGAGAATAAGGTTTGGGGCTATAAATAAAAAAAGATCCCCGGCCATTCACTACCGGGGATCTAACCATTCTTCAAACCAATTAAAAATATTAATCTCTTATTTATTAACCACGTATTTGTACGGGGTTGAAGCAGGAAAGGTTATAAAAAATTGAAAAAATTTCAGGCTATTTTTGATTGTCAAAATGCTAAAACGATTTTTTGAACTTTTACTTTTTAGTTTTGGTTTATAATGGTATATTTGCGCCTCTTTTACAGGAAAATACAATGAAGAAAGATCTGCATCCCAAAAACTATAGACTGGTTGTTTTTAAAGATATGTCGAATGACTATGCTTTTCTGACCAAGTCGTGTATTGATACCCGTGAGTCCATCAAATGGGAAGATGGCAATGAATATCCGCTGGTAAAGCTCGAAATTTCGCATACATCGCACCCTTTCTATACCGGTAAGATGAAACTGGTGGATACAGCAGGACGTATCGACAAATTCCGCAACCGTTACGGCAAAAAGTAATTCGTTGCTATTGATAAATTATTTCAGGGTCTCCCGGTACATCGGGGGACTTTTTTTATTTTTGCGCCATGGCAATTATCCTGTTTGACGGTAATGCACATCGAACGCTGCTGCCTTTGACATTTACACGGCCGGTGGCCAACCTGCGTATCGGCATCCTGACGATTGCTGAAAAATGGGCCAGGCGTTATGATCTCGATTTTTCCTATCATACCCAAGCTTATTTGTCCGAAAAATTCCCGCAAAAAACAGAAGACAGAAATCTGTTCATTAACGGTGCTTTATGCCCGGATGAACAATTACTCGAAGCCATTCAAAAACTGCACGGCGGCGAGTCATTAAAATATAGCGGTCAGTTGCTGGCTATAAAACTTTCTGAAGGCGAGGCGAAAAGCTTTTATCCCGATAATGATTTTGGCCGCGAAGTGAACTATGCCGGCGAGCCGGTAATGATCAAATACCCCGAAGATATTTTCAGGCTCAATGATACAGAACTGCGCAAGGATTTTCAATTATTGACACAGGGCCGCAGCAGTGCACACATCAGCAATACCAATGTGATCATTGGAGATGATTTTTTTGCCGAAGATGGAGCTATAGCCGATTGTTCGACCTTTAATACCAAACGCGGGCCGATCTACCTCGCTGCTGATACTGAGGTTTGGGAAGGCTGCCACATTCGCGGAGGTTTTGCGCTGTGCAACAACTCGCAGGTTAAAATGGGCGCCAAAATATACGGTGCGACCACCATAGGCCCTTTTTGCAGGGTAGGGGGCGAGATCAATAATTCGGTGATATGGGGTTATTCATCCAAGGGGCACGAAGGATTCTTGGGCAACTCCGTATTAGGCGAATGGTGTAATATCGGGGCCGATAGCAATAACTCTAATCTGAAAAATAATTACGCCGAAGTGAAACTGTGGGACTACACAGCTGAACGCTTCCGTAAAACCGGCTTGCAATTTTGCGGACTTATTATGGCCGATCACGCTAAATGCGCCATCAATACCATGTTCAATACCGGTACTGGAGTGGGCGTGGGTGCTAATGTGTTCGGCGCAGGCTTCCCGCGAAATTTTGTTCCCGATTTTTCATGGGGCGGCGCACAAGGCTATGAAACTTATACTTTGAAGAAGATGTTCGAAACAACTGAAAAGGTTTTCGAACGTCGTGAGAACCGTACTTTTGATGAAACAGAGCGGAATATACTAAAAGTAGTTTTTGAAAAAACTATATCTCTGCGGCATTTTTGACAAATACAAATAATATGACCAATACAACTTATAAAGATCAACAATGAGAAAAAAAATTGTAGCCGGAAACTGGAAAATGAACATGGACTATGAAGCAGGTTTATCGCTGTTTTCAGAAGTCATTAATATGGTAAATGACGAAGTAACCGGCAAACAGCATGTGGTGGTATGCAGCCCCTTTATTCACCTGCACAGCCTGGTACAAATGTCAAAAGGGAACGGTAAAGTTTCCATTGGTGCACAAAACGCCCACCAGGCTGAGTCGGGCGCTTATACCGGCGAAATATCGGCAAAAATGATTGCATCAACCGGAGCTGAATACGTTATCCTGGGGCACTCGGAACGCCGCCAGTATTTTGGTGAGACGAATGAACTACTGGCAAAAAAAGTGGATACGGTTCTTAAAAACTCGTTAAAGCCGATCTTTTGCATAGGCGAAACACTACAGGAACGTGAGGCAAATCAGCATTTTGATGTGATCCGGACACAATTGCAGGATGGGATTTTTCACCTGGATGCCGAACAGTTTAGCCATGTGGTGATTGCTTACGAGCCGGTTTGGGCCATAGGCACGGGCGTAACGGCAACATCGGAACAGGCGCAGGAAATACACGTTTTTATTCGAAAAGAGATCGCCGCAAAATATGGCCGGGAATTGGCTGATGCCACAACCATATTATACGGCGGGAGCTGCAACCCCAAAAATGCCGGCGACCTGTTCGCGCAGGCAGATATTGACGGCGGACTGATCGGTGGCGCATCGCTTAAGTCGCGCGACTTTGTTGACATTATTAAGGTCTTTAATTAAGACACGGGATATAAAAATGCGGGTATCGGGATGAGCTTACCGCATCTCGTATCTGGCTATGAGAAAACTACTGAAAGTAATTCTGCCGCCTTTTGTCGGATTTGCCGTTTATTTTATAGCGGTCAGGTATAGTACGGTTTATTTTTCGCTGCGGATCGATGAGATGGGCGAGGGTACGTTAAAAAGCTTTATGTCCTTTTACCGGTATCTTTTGCCGCTGTTATTTACAGTGGCTGTGTTAACACAGTTACTGATCGTAGTGCCGGTTTGGGACAAAGTTCGGCATAAATCGCTTGCCGGGCGTATCGTTGGTTTCCTGGTCTTATGTTTTATTTGCCTGATTTTTGCCGCCGGAATAAGTTATCTGATTTGGGATAAGCAAACCGGGATTGCCCACTTTGTTAAGGTCTGTATCTTTATGGCCGGGGTACAGATCGGTTATTGGATCATCAATATGCTGGTGCTTTTGTTATTGAGCAAGAAACCTTCTGATAAAGTTAGAGATATAAAAAATTCGGAATGAACTACTACGAGTTGCATTTTACACTTATTGATGCTGAAGATTATCAGCAGGATCTGGTGATCAATGAACTGGCTGAAATTGGTTTTGATAGTTTTCAGCAGGCCGAGTTTGGGTTCAATGCGTATGTTTCTGATAAGGATTTTAACAAGCAATTGATTGATGAGCGCCTGGCGCCTTTTCGCTCGCAGTTCACATTCAGCTATGTGATCAATCTCATCCCGCAGCAGAACTGGAATGAGGTATGGGAGAGTAACTTTGAACCGATACAGATCGGAGATAAAGTTTGGGTGAGGGCTACCTTTCACCAGCCGAAGCCGGAGTTTCCCTATGAGATCGTTATTGACCCGAAAATGGCCTTTGGCACAGGTCACCACGAAACAACATCAATGATGATGGAAATGATGCTGGAAACCGGTTTTGATGGCAAAACGGTACTCGATATGGGCTGCGGTACAGGTATCCTGGCTATACTGGCCGAAAAACTTGGAGCGACGGATATAGCCGCAGTTGACAATGACCTGATCTGCTACGACAGTACCATAGAGAATGCACAATTGAACGGCTGCCGGAACATCAAGGTATATTGCGGGTCGAAGGAGGCTATTCCGTATCAGCAATTTGACATCGTATTGGCTAACATTAACCGAAATGTGCTGATCGACCAGTTAGATCGCTACGCCTGGGTACTTAAACCCGGTGGCGAACTGTATTTAAGTGGGTTTTATGAAACCCCAGACCTGGAGATCATCAAGCAGGAAGCCGCAAATTACAGCCTGAAATACGTCAATCACAAAAAGACTAAGGACTGGGTGGCTGCAAAGTTCGTCAAATAAAAAAGCTGCCCCTGTTGAGACAGCTTATTTTATTTAATTTTCTTAGCGTGCGGATTACACTAAATCGAAACGATCCAGGTCCATCACTTTACTCCACGCTGTTACAAAATCCTTTACAAATTTTTCCTTTGCATCTTCGCAGGCATATACTTCGGCTAAAGCGCGAAGCTCAGAATTTGAACCGAATATAAGATCGGCCCGGGTAGCTGTCCATTCGATTTTGCCTGTAGCCCGATCGCGGCCTTCAAAGAAGTCTTTAGTATCTGAGGTTGCGCTCCACCTGATGCCCATATCCAGCAGGTTTACAAAAAAATCGTTTGTCAGTGTTTCGGGGTTGGTTGTGAAAACACCGTGCTGCGATTGGTCGAAATTAGTGTCAAGCACGCGCATCCCGCCGATTAGCACAGTCATTTCAGGAGCGGTCAATGTAAGCAGTTGTGCCTTGTCAACCAGTAACTCCTCGGCTTTTCCGGCGTATTTGGGTTGCGAATAGTTGCGGAAGCCATCTGCAACCGGCTCCAGTACATCGAATGATTCCACATCGGTCTGTTCCTGCGAGGCATCGCCACGCCCCGGTGTAAATGGCACGGAAATATCATACCCGGCATCTTTTGCTGCTTTTTCTACTGCGGCACAACCTCCCAAAACGATCAGGTCGGCCAGTGAAACAGCTTTGCCGCCGGTTTGTGCGCCGTTGAATTCTTTTTGGATGCCCTCAAGCTTTTCCAGCACTTTAGTCAATCGCGCGGGGTTATTTACCTGCCAATCTTTTTGCGGAGCAAGCCGAATGCGTGCACCGTTTGCACCTCCGCGCTTATCCGAGCCGCGGAATGTTGAAGCAGATGCCCAGGCGGTTGATACCAATTGCGAAACAGATAACCCTGACGATAGAATTTTGCCTTTTAGCGCCGCGATATCCTGCTCGTTGATAATTGGGTGTGTCGCTGAAGGTATCGGGTCCTGCCAGATCAGTTCTTCAGCAGGTACTTCAGATCCCAGATAGCGGGCACGAGGTCCCATATCGCGGTGCGTTAGTTTGAACCATGCACGGGCAAAAGCATCAGCAAACTCGTCCGGGTTCTCATAAAAACGCCGTGAAATAGTCTCGTATGCCGGATCCATCTTCAGGGCAAGGTCGGTAGTCAGCATTGTTGGTGCATGACTTTTTCCAGCGTCGTGCGCATCCGGCACTAAGCCCATACCGGCTCCGTCTTTCGGCTTCCATTGAAAAGCTCCAGCAGGGCTTTTGGTCAGTTCCCATTCATAGCCAAAAAGATTCTCGAAGAAATTATTGCTCCATTTGATCGGCGTGGTCGTCCATGCACCTTCCAGACCGCTGGTAATGGTATGGCCTGCATTGCCACTGCCAAACGTGTTTTTCCAGCCAAGGCCCTGCTCTTCAATGCTTGCGCCTGCCGGTTCAGCGCCTACGTATTTACCGGCGTCGCCTGCTCCGTGGGTTTTCCCAAAAGTATGGCCGCCTGCAATCAGTGCAACGGTTTCCTCATCATTCATAGCCATACGGCCAAAGGTTTCGCGGATATCATGCGCCGCAGCGATCGGGTCAGGAGTTCCGTTAGGGCCCTCCGGGTTAACATAGATCAAACCCATCTGCACGGCTGCAAGCGGGTTTTCCAATTCCCGTTTGCCTTCATAACGTTTATCGCCCAGCCACTCTCTTTCATTACCCCAATAAACATCTTCAGCTGGTTCCCATACGTCCTTACGGCCGCCGCCAAACCCGAAAGTTTTAAACCCCATCGATTCAAGCGCGCAATTCCCCGCCAATACCATCAGGTCGGCCCACGATAGTTTTTTCCCATATTTCTTTTTAACCGGCCAAAGCAGCAAACGCGCCTTGTCGAGATTGGCATTATCGGGCCAGCTATTAAGCGGAGCAAAGCGCTGCATACCCATTCCTGCACCGCCACGCCCATCGGCTATGCGATAGGTTCCGGCGCTATGCCAGGCCATGCGGATCATGAAAGGTCCGTAATGGCCGTAATCAGCCGGCCACCAGTCCTGCGATGTAGTTAGCACCTCGGTAATGTCTTTCTTAACTTCAGCCAGGTCGAGTTTTTTAAACTCGGCTGCATAGTCAAATCCTTCATCCATCGGGTCGGATAAAGCGGAATATTGCCTGAGTATATTTAAATTCAACTGATTTGGCCACCAGTCACGGTTCCTTGTTCCGCCACCCGCGCTTTGCTTTAAAGCGCCGTTCAGGAACGGACACTTTCCTGCTGCATCCGGGTGATGCTCTGTTGCATAATGAAGCGTGTTGTTTTCCATAATTTTTTAAGATTTATAGCATGTATAGCAAGCAAATATATTGAATTCTGATATTCTAAATTTATGATCTTAGTCATTGCTTCGGGCTCATTTTCCCATTTGACAGTTTACAGACAAAGCATAGGATATCCACACTTACGGCATTTAAATATGTGTTGCAACTGACATTTTTTACCCGGAAGATTGTTAGATTTGTAATAGATTAACTTTCGGACTAAAATGGTCAAAAGTAAAATTCAGCCTGAATGATTTGCATATGAAAACCTATATAGTACCTGTCGACTTTTCGGCCACTTCTGTACACGCCGCTGAATATGCCGCCGTGCTGAGCAAGCAAACCGACGTCGCAAGGATCATCCTGCTGCATTCTTACTATGTGTCGCCCTACCAAAGCGTTCTGCCTACACCCGATATGGTGATGCTGACCGACGATATGATAGAAGAGGAAACAGAGCAGAAGATGCATGAGCTTGAATTGCTGAAGAAAAAGCTTGAGCGAACGGCAAGGAAAGACGTAAGGATCGACACGATATTAAGCCGGTCGCCCCTTACGCGCTCAGTCATCGAAACAATTGCTGACGAAAACGCCGACCTGGTAATACTGGGTAGTAATGGCACCAGTGATGAAAACATCAGCCATGTCGGCATCAATGCGATCAATATATCCAAACTCAGCCCCAAACCTGTCGTGATCGTGCCGCCGGCCTGTCATTGTGAGCCGGTAAAGCGTGTGGTTATGGCCTGTGATTTCCGGAAAATTAAGGAAACCTTTCCGCTGATTCCACTGCAAAAAATGCTTTCACGGCATGATGTCGATCTCTTGGTGGTCAATATCGACCATGAGGCAAAACATAAAAATGCTGATCCCGAGCAAATGGCCCAGGAGACCGTGCTTCATGGCATGCTGAAGGCTTATCACCCCAAATATTATTTCAGCGAATCGGATGATGTGATCGATGGTATTCTCGATTTTGCTAACACGCACAACGCTAACCTTGTCATAGCGCTGCCGCACAAGTACAGCTTTTTCCAGTCGCTATTGCATAGTAGTGTTTCGCAAAAACTTACTGTTGAGTCGGCCGTGCCCGTATTGCTGCTTAAATAACAGACAGGGTGTGATGATCGCCCGATTTTTGCGTTTCTTTGCAGATAATTACCCTTAATTGAATGAGAATACACTTTATAGCAATCGGCGGAAGCGCTATGCACAATCTTGCCATTGCGCTGCGCCAGAAAGGTTTTAAGATTACGGGATCGGATGATGTGCTGTTTGAGCCATCTGTATCGCGATTGTCTAAATACGGTTTGTTGCCCGGGAAGGAGGGATGGTATCCCG
>DASZWG010000363.1:0-3971 GCA_035546675.1 Mucilaginibacter sp.
CGGGCAAGTTCTACCAGGATATTAAAGTGCCTGCCTACAATAATTTCGACCTGTCGCATATCATTATCAACGGCGATAGCGTACATATCGAATCCAATAACGGAAGGGTGGCTACCCTGACTTCAGCAACGGAAAAAGCTGCGGTAATGGCGAGGTATAAACTGTTCCCCGAGCTGGATTTTGATAAGCCCGGTTATACGATGAAGCTGGACAGCACCTTAAAGATCGTAAACGGTAACCTGGCCTACCAGTTGACGGTAACGCAGCCGGACGGCATCAGCGTCGAGTATTTCTACGATCAGAAGACCGGACTGAAGCTCAAACAATATGCTGACGTAGCCAACGCATCGCACCTGGAGTTCAGTAATTACCAGGACATCAATACGGGTGTTAAAATACCGTTTACGGAAGGAAATAATGTGAACGGTGCCCCAATAGACTATAAAGTGAAGAGCGCCACAGCCAACACCGGGCTAAGCGACGATACCTTTAAACAATAATGATTAACTGATCGCTGTGCCGTTTTACTGATAGGATATTTCCTGCTGTAAAACGGTACAGCGATCATTCATAGCGCAGTGCCTCGATAGGATCGAGCCGGGCCGCTTTTTGCGCCGGGTAGTAACCGAAAAAGATACCGGTTACTGCACAAACGATGAATGAAAGCATCACCGACGATTCGGATATGATCGTCGGCCATTTGAGCGTGAGCGTTACCACCTGCGTAGAAAGGATACCCAGTAACACCCCGATAAGCCCCCCTGTGATACTGATCAGAATGGCTTCCGTCAGGAACTGAAGCATGATGTCCCTGCTTCTTGCCCCAATAGACATACGCAGACCTATTTCCCTGGTCCGTTCGGTAACGGATACGTACATGATGTTCATGATGCCGATACCGCCGATCACCAGCGAAATGCCGGCAATCACGGTCAGCAGCACCGTCAGTAACCCGCTTGTGGAACTGAGTGTATTGATCAGTTCGGCCTGTGTGCGCACCTGGAAATCATCCTCCTCGTTGCTCGTTAGCCGGTGCGAGGCGCGTAATATTTTCGTCATCTCATCTACCGCTTTATCGGTCACCTGTTCATTAGCTGCTGAGGCATAAATATCCTGGTAATAAATTGTCGCCAGTATTCTTTTCATAACGGTCGTATACGGCGCGATCAGGATATCGTCCTGGTCCTGCCCGAAAGCGTTGTTTCCTTTGGGGTTCAGTACGCCGATGATCTTAAAGGGGATCTTATTGAAGCGAATGATCTTGCCGATCGGGTTGCTGCCATCGGGGAACAGGTTGGTAACTACTGTTTGCCCGATGAGGCAGACTTTTGCCGATGTGATCACGTCGTCGTTGCTGAACGGGACCCCATCTTTTAACGACAGCTTACGAATGTCGAGGTATTCGGGACTTACGCCCTGCATGGTCGTCGGCCAGTTCAGCGAGCCGTTGATGGCCTGTCCGTGTGCCTGTACCGAAGGCGATATTTCGGTAATGTATTGTGCATCCCGTTTCAGCGCGACGATATCCTTTTGGGTCAGCGTTTGAAAGCTGGTGCCCGCTATCCTGACGCCGCCCATCAGGTTGCTCGACGGGAATACGGTGATCATATTCGTTCCCATAGCCGAAAGCTGGTCGTGAATGCTTTGTTTCGATCCCTGCCCGATGGCGACCATAGCGATCACCGCCGCCACGCCGATGATGATACCAAGCATGGTGAGGAAAGCCCTCAGCTTATTGCGCTTCAGGGCTCTGTAGGCTATCCGCAGTAAGTTGAGAAAACTCATTTATGTACGTTTAAATAATCATCGGTGTTAGGAAGGCTTGCGAGCATCTCCTTTGCCGAGCGTTTGTTTGCATTCAAGGTGTCCTTTTGTACCAGGCCGTCGCGTAACTGTATGGTCCGGTTGCTGAACGATGCGATATCCGGCTCGTGGGTTACAAAAACGATGGTTTTGCCCTGCGTTTCGTTCAGTTCCTGTATCAGCGACATGATCTCGTACGAGGTGCGGCTGTCTAAGTTACCCGTGGCCTCGTCGGCCAGTATCATTACCGGTTCGTTCACCAGGGCGCGGGCGATAGCTACCCTTTGCTGCTGCCCGCCCGAAAGCTGGCTCGGGGTATGGTCGAACCTATCGGCCAGTTTTACCGCCTCCAGTGCATGCATGGCCCGCTGTTCTCTTTCGCTTATGCTGATCTCTTTGTTGTAAAGGAGCGGCAGTTCGACGTTCTCCAGTGCCGATGTTCGCGGCAGCAGGTTATACGCCTGGAAAACAAAGCCGATTTTGCGGTTACGCAGGTTGGCCAGTTGATCGCCGGTTAATAACTTCACATCTACACCATCCAGCAAATAATCGCCCGAAGTGGGCTTGTCCAAACAGCCCAGTATATTGAGCAGGGTCGTTTTCCCCGAACCGCTGCTGCCCATGATGGTAACAAACTCGCCGGATTCGACCGAGAACGACACGCCCCGGAGCGCACGAACGGTTTCGACGCCCATTTTAAACTCGCGTTTCAGGTCTGTTATTTCCAGGATCTTTTTACTCATCGTCTCCTGCTGTTGTTATTATTTCTGCGGCGCTGCGGCAGGAACGGGCTGCCGCCGATATTACCATTCGATCCGCTGCTATAACTGCCGGAACCGCCTGATATGCCCGTAACGACCACGTCATTCTCATTCAGGCCCGACAGTACCTCAACATTGGTATCATCGTTCAGCCCGGTTTTTATTCTTTTTCTGATCAATTTTTTCCCTTGCAACACCCACACGGTAGCTTTTTGCACTACAACACCCGTGTCTGTACGGCTTTTGGGCGTATGCGCAGCCCCGGCATAGCCGGTATTTGCACCTTCACCGCCCATTCTTTTATGGCTCGCTGCACCTTCAATCTGGTAGTCTTTCATTAATGATGAGTCAGGTGTAAATGTGAGCGCCTTTACGGGTATCAGCAAGGCGTTATTTACCTCTTTAGTGTATATAATGATGTTCGCCGTCATGCCTGGTTTCAGTTTCATGTCATCGTTCGGTGCATTGATGATGGTCGTATAAGTAACCACATTAGCCGATACCGACGGGTGCAGCCGCACTTCCTTCACCGTACCCGCAAACTGGTCGTGAATGAAGGCGTCAACCGAAAACGATACCCGGTCGCCGGTCTTCACGTTGCCGATATCCGCTTCGTCCACACTGGCGTCAACCTCCATTTTGGTAATGTCCTTGGCTATGATAAACAGGGTAGGCGTGTTGAAACTGGCGGCCACTGTTTGACCGATGCTAATGTTACGGTTCAAAATCACGCCGTCTATTGGCGAATAGATATCGGCATAGGCCAGGTTCTGAGTTGCCGACCGTACCTGTGCCGATGCGCTTTCTACGGCTGATTTGGCTTCGTTATATGAATTCACAGCGCTGTCATAATCAGCCTTACTGATGGCATCTACCTTAAATAACTGGCTCTGGCGGTTAAAATTATTCTTCTGAAAAGCCAGTTGACTCTCGGCGTTCTGCAAATTGCCTTTAAACTGATCGAGTGTAGCCTGCAGCAGCGATTTATCAAGCTGGGCTATCAGCTGGCCTTTTTTTACTTTTGAGTTGAAATCCACGTACAGGTATTTGATGATGCCCGATACCTGCGTGCCAACGGCAACGGTATCCTCGGGCTCGATCTTTCCCGTAGCGGTAACGCTTTGCGCTATGTAACCCTTTGTCACGTTAGCAGTTTCCAATGTGACGGGCTGTTCGGGTTTTCGGATAAAGAAAAACCAGATCATGGTTCCCGCAGCCAGTATGACTACGATAATGATCAATCTTTTATAACCTTTTTTCATAATAACCGGTCATTATAAAGTGATGGGTATGCCCCTGTAGAAATCGTATATTTTTTGCGTCAGCAATAAATTGTACTTAGCTTGTGTAAACGCCTGCTGCGCCTGCACGAAAGCCGTTTTTTGTACCATAAAATCGACCACGTTC
>DASZWG010000364.1:0-4728 GCA_035546675.1 Mucilaginibacter sp.
ATACGACGTGGACAAGCTGCTGAAAAAGGGTGAAAAAAAGGACGTAGCGCTGCTGATGGTGATCAAAAAATACATTAAGGAATCCAAAAACATCCGTTTTGAAGGAAACGGTTATAGCCCTGAATGGGAAGCCGAAGCCGAAGAACGCGGATTATCCAATATCCGCACAACACCCAAAGCACTCGATGCGTTCCTTTCGGAAAAATCAACTATCCTGTTTGAAGATTCCAATGTGTTCAGCCTGCGCGAGGCACACGCCCGGCACGAGGTGTTGCTTGATAGCTTTTACAAAAAGCTGCAGATCGAGGCGCGTGTGATAGGCGAACTGGTGAACAATGTGATTATCCCGGCAGCGATCAATTACCAGACAAAGCTGATCGAGAATGTGAAGGGGTTAAAGGATATCGGCCTGGACAGTTCAGCCTATGCCGCCCAAATAGATATCATCACCAAAATAGCCGAGCACGTTAATTTCATCAAATCGAATGTGGGTTACATGGTGGCCGAACGGAAACAGGCAAACGCCATAGAAGATGTCCGCGAAAAGGCCATAGCTTATGACGAAAAAGTGAAAGCCTTCTTCGCTCCGATCAGGTATCACGTAGATAAATTGGAACAACTGGTAGACGATTCATTATGGCCGCTGCCTAAATTCAGGGAATTACTTTTTATAAAGTAACCGGGGAAATTTTAAACCCGCGACAGGCTATAGCAGGCTGCCGTTGGGTTCGACGTTCACTTTCCGTGCTTTTGCAATATTCTCCTCCTGGTCTTCCTGTTTCAGTTCGGCTATATATTTTATTTTTAGGCGTTCGTAAACCGAATGTTTATCGATCAGCATGGATGCCAGGCTCGCCAGCATACCAGCCAGTATCAGGTGGAAAATTACATTGTGACGGTTGGTCATTTCGAGCACAAGTATAACCGATGTGAAAGGCGACCGGGTAACGCCGGTAAGAAAACCCACCATGCCCGACAGTATAAGCATGTTCGTATCGATGTCGGATATTCCAAACCAGCCAGCTATGAGCGACCCTATACTGGCGCCCGCACCAAGCGCAGGTGCAAAAATACCGCCGGCAGCTCCGGTTGTAAAGGAGAATACCGAACCTGCGACACGCAATATCGGCGTGTACCAGGCTACATACTTATGCGAGGTAAAAAGCGTCTTCTCCATGATATCCTTGCCTGAACCTAATACATCCTGGCTGACAAAGAATGCCAGGAAAACCATGATCAACGCGCACGACATTACATATAAGGCCTGCTGATACCTGAATTTGAGCCTGGCTTTCCATTCAAATATGAACCAGATCAGTTTGGCCATGGCGCTGCCAACCAGACCCGAAAGGAGAGCCACTACTGCTACGCCCAAAAATATGGACGACGAAAGTCCGTCCAGTTTAGGGTATCCAAGGTACAGATATGGCCCCAGCAAAGCCTGGGCCGACAACCCGGCAATAATAACAGATGAGAAAATTGCCGTTTTATAATAACTAAAATGGGTTTTCGTTAGTTCCTCGATTGCGAATACGATGCCTCCTAATGGGGTATTGAATGTAGCGGCCAGGCCTGCGGCCGCGCCGGTCACGATCATATTCCGTTTAGCGATCTTAGGCCACCATGACGGCAAAACCTGGTAAACGATCTTATAAACGCATGCGGCAAGTTGTATGGTAGGCCCTTCGCGCCCTATCGCGCCGCCGCCAATAGCCATGATCAGGCTGGACACCACCTTAATGAATACAATGCGGAAACCCAGGAGCTTCTCGACGATCTTATTGGTTTTGGGCGAAGATATTTCGATAGCAGCCATCACCTGGGGGATACCACTGCCGCGTGAATAAGGTGCAAAACGCACAACCAGGAACCAGGCCAGCACAAAACAAAACGGAGATACAATGAAAAGCGCCCAGATATGGTAATTAAACAGCCAGGAAGTAACGTCTTCAGCTAAAATAAAAACCCTGGTATAAAATACGGCCATCAACCCGGTAATGATCGAGGCGACCCAGAAAGGAACCGCCTGCAGGAAATTCCTTTTAAGATTTTCATTTCGTATTCGGTCAAAAGAAGCTTTTAATTGCCCTCTGAACCAGTAGATGAGTTTCATTAATGCTGATAGAGCCTTTTTTGCTAAGTTAAAAAATTGGCGGAAATGACAACATGAATTGGAAAAAGTGTGGACAAAAAGTTTAACACTTGTTAGTTTTTTATAATTGTCTACTCCGGTTTATTCGAAAACAGGTAATGCGGGTGCATTGTTTACGTAACTATGAATGCTATCGTAAACACACAGTCAGATAAATTATCAAAATAATTTTATATCCGGTAAATATTTGATCAAATTTGCCGGACGTAAAATGTTAATAAAGAAGTACAAAAGTTTAAGACAATATCTTGAATTTCTTAGGTTAATCCGAAAAACCCGCCAATACGGCATTAAAAAAGCCAAGAGCTACGAGATCATATTTCAATGGCTCAGCTCTAAATTATCGCACAATCAGTTCCTGACCCTATCCGGCATGCTGGTGGGGTGTTCAGCAGGACTGGCCGCCGTTGTATTAAAAATGCTGGTGCATTATATCCATTTTATTATAACCAGCAAGGTCCATTTTAAAGATCAGATCCTTTTTTACGGATTGTTCCCTTTTTTGGGCATCGTTTTGACTACCCTCATCGTTATTTATTTCTTTAAAGGCCAGGACCGCAAAGGGGTACCGGCTATTCTCTACGAAATTGCACGAAACTCCAGTTTTGTATCCTCGGTTAAAATGTATTCGCAAATTATCCAGAGCGCGATTACAGTAGGATTGGGCGGATCGGCAGGGTTGGAAAGCCCGATAGCTGTAACAGGATCGGCGATAGGTTCCAATTTTGCGCAGACTTATAAGCTGAGTTATAAGGACCGAACGCTCCTTTTAGCATCCGGAGCGTCGGCAGGTATAGCCGCCGCATTCAATGCGCCCATTGCGGGGGTAATGTTCGCCTTCGAGATCATGCTCACCGGGGTGGTGTTTACCGATTTTATCCCGTTGGTTGTCGCTTCGGTATGCGGCAGCCTGCTCTCGAGGATCATCCTGAACGAGGACATATTGTTCAGGTTTAAAGCGAGGAGTGATTTCAATTATCATAATATCCCCTACTACCTGGTTCTGGGTATCGTTTGCGGGTTGTATGCACGTTATTTTAATGTCGTTTCACTTAGGATCGAACATTATTTCCACAAACTAAAGCTTTCAAAGCTCAAAAAAGCGGCGATAGGAGGTGTGATCTTATCCCTGCTGTGCCTGCTGTTTCCTCCCCTTTTTGGCGAAGGGTATTCAAGTATCAAGTCCTTTACCAATGGCGGCATACATGATATTATTGAACACAGCTTTTTAGGATACATTACTTACAAGGAATGGATCGTTATCATTTTCCTGAGCTTTATCTGTCTATTTAAAGCATTTGCAACTTCAGTAACCATATATAGCGGTGGTAACGGCGGAAATTTTGCCCCGTCACTATTCGCGGGCGGAACGCTCGGATACCTTTTTGCATTGATATGTACACAGATTGGCCTTGTAAACGCACCAATTATCAACCTGACCATTGTGGGAATGGCCGGTGTAATGAGCGGCGCTTTATATGCTCCGCTGACTGCTATTTTCCTTATCGCTGAATCAAGTTCGGGATACGACCTTTTTATCCCGCTGATGATCGTTTGCGTGATATCCTTTACGATCGGGAAATGGTTCTCTCCGATCTCACCCGACCTGAAAAAACTGGCTGATGAGGGCAAGATATTCACCCGGGAGCACGACAAAAACCTGCTGCTGCTGATCAATGCCAAAAACCTGATCGAACGCACTACATCGGTGATAGACGTTCGGGCTTCGTCCAAAGATCTGCTCGAAGTGATCAAAAACGGCAAGCGCAACATTATCGCAGTGCTAGATGAAGGGAAGCTGGCAGGAGTAATTTTTCTCGACGACATCCGGCCCCTGTTGTTTAACCCCGATCTCTATCGCCATATCGAGATATTGAATGTGATGAAGATACCTAACGAAATCATCAGGAATAATGAGGACATGGTATCGATTATCAATAAGTTTGACGAAACATCGACCTGGGTATTACCGGTGGTTGACGAACAGAACAAATTCCTGGGCTTCATATCCAAATCGGCCGTGCTGAACCGTTACCGTGAAGTGCTGAAGGAACATTCTGCTTCCGAAGATTGATCCAATGATTTTCAAAAACTATTAAGCTGTATATTTGAGCATGATCCCTTCACAAAGGTATGACCAACGTGGCGTCTCAGCCTCAAAAGATGATGTCCATAATGCAATAAAGAACATCGACAAGGGTATTTTTCCGAAAGCATTTTGCAAGATCATACCCGATATCCTGAACGGCGATCCGGATTATTGCAATATTATGCACGCAGATGGCGCGGGTACAAAATCATCACTGGCTTACGCTTACTGGAAAGAAACCGGCGATAGCTCGGTTTGGCGGGGTATTGCACAGGACGCCATTGTGATGAACCTGGACGATCTGCTTTGTGTAGGTGCAACGGATAATATTTTGCTTTCATCAACCATCGGCCGGAACAAGAACATGATACCCGGCGAAGTTATTGCGGCCGTCATTAATGGTACTGAAGAAATACTGGCTGAGCTGAGGAATGCCGGGATCGGAATTTATTCCACCGGAGGTGAAACGGCGGACGTAGGCGACCTG
>DASZWG010000365.1:0-8585 GCA_035546675.1 Mucilaginibacter sp.
CAGGATCTTTATCCAGCCGGGCCACTATACCTAGACCCACTAAATTCAGGGCCGACTGCTGGTTAACATTTAAACCCTTCTGAAAGAACATTTTTGCAGAATCAGGATCCTCTTGCTTTATATACACCCAACCCAGGTAAAAATAGTTCTCATCCTTGCTGGGCTGTGTAACCGTCAGATTTTTGAGCATTGATTTTGCTTTTTGAAACTGCTCGGCGTCGATCGCCTTTTTCGCATCGTCCAGGCTCTGTGCAAAAGCTGCCGAAGACAGTAAAACAAATCCCAATCCGGCTGCAGCTACTTTCTTGATAATTTTCATTTTAATGTTTGTTTTAAGTTAATGAGACCTGCCTGCTGACAGGACTATCATGGCTATTGCTAATCTTCCTGCGGAAAGCCACAATATTTCAGTTTAAAAATCTATTTTCTTATTAGTTTAGTTTTAGAACCAGCCTTATACTACAAGTTAACATATTGACCTTAATTGTAATTGAAGGTTTAAAGTCCGGCAAATGCATTATAATCATCACAGCTTATCGCTGTGTATCCTGATATTCCTCTCCTGAATCAGGACAGGCAGTAAGCCCGATCTCAAAATGATCCTTTGCCCTTTATCACTCTCGATGAATCCTTCCATACCCTCTCCCAAGCCCTTTCTGCCGGTGCAATTTACAATGTATAAACTTCTCCGCAAAGGATATTGTTTTAAATATAATGTCGTTTGCGATGGCCTAAAGTATTGATCTGGTGCCTTTTTATTGTTCTCATCTTTCACCGCGAGTATCTTTATTTTCTTAACGGCATCAGCATAATCAGCGTCCGGATCATTGAGCCAGCTGTAGCCGGTTATCCCGATAGCATCCGGGTTTTTGCTCACGTATTCGATTACCTCCTTGTTTGACCTTAAGGCATAAACATTTCTATGACTAAGGTCAGTCACGCCTGTCGAATCTTTTAAATATCTTACCAGGCTCGAACTTGGGTTATCAAATACGATCGTTTTATCCGCGGGACCATTGCCTGACAATATATCTTTCAACTCCCTCACAGAAATCCCCGTATCGGGTGATGCCTGATTGGCTATTACTGCTATCGCATCGATTGCAAACAGATCGGTCACAACGGGCAGGTTCCGGTCATGTATTACCTTCTTCTCTTGCGGCGTAAGATCTCTCGACAAAAACGCAAACCTCGTACTGTCCTCAAGCAGTAATTTTACCACTTCGGCCTCGGGCCTGTAGATCATCACCGGGTTTGCATGAGGGTTGTCATACTTAAAAATGTATAACTCCTCGTCCAGTATTGGCGCGAACGATTCATCTGCGGCAAACACCAAAGTTCCGGAATTATAAGTATCTGTATATTCTTTTTCGGTTGCACGTTTCCTGTTGCACGACTGAGCAAGGGCAGTCAAAAGGATACCGAAGAGCAACAAGATATATTTATTCTTCATCCGGGTCTACTTTAAACAGCCGCAAAAACCTTATTAACCCGTAAACCAAAAACAAAGAACCTACTAAAAGTCTTTCATTTTTTGATAAATTCAGATTCCGAACCAATGTTCCCCAAAAAATGAACATCAGGCCCAGGCTGACGCACGCAATGAACGTGATCAAGCCTAAAATAAGCAAAAACCGCCTTTTGGGCGATTTTTGCCTGAAACTAAATTTATAGGGCATTATATCCTATTGATCGTCAGATTGCAAAATAAAGCTGATCGGCATGGTGTACTGAACACGCACCGAGCGGCCGTTTTGTATACCGGGTGTCCATTTGGGTGAGTTCTTTAATACACGCACTGCTTCTTCATCACACCCGCTTCCGATACCACGCAGAACTTTTATATCCGTTAATGAGCCATCTTTTTCAACAACGAATGTAACATATACCTTTCCCTGCACATTATTCTCTCGTGCAATAGCAGGGTAATGCATATTCTTCTGCAGGTAAGCATAAAACTTTTCTATCCCGCCGGCAAATTCCGGTTCCTTTTCCACCGAGGTAAAGATCTTGTTCGGGTCTTCTTCGGTTACTTGCTTCACGTCCGAATTACCTACCGGCTCATTGATAACGATATCGGCATTAGGGTCACCTTTAACGGTTTTCTGACCTGGGTCAGCAGTCTTTAGTTCCTTTATCGTTGGAGGCTGCTCTTTTACCTCGTTATCCGGTTTTACCACAGGCGGCGGGAACTTCACCTGGTCAACCTTCGGTTTGGGTGGTTCCGGCGGAGGTGGCGGCGGTTTCTTGTTATCCACCGGTGGCGGTGATTGTAACACCACATTGGTAATCTTAACTTTCTCAGTAGCTTTTGGTATGAAGCCGCTGATAAAGTTAGCTATAGTTTGGAATGATATAAGCAATACGAATAATACTGCGCCAATGATAAGCGCTTTATTCGTGTTCTTAGGATTCTCTTTGCGAAGATCATAAGCTCCGTATGCTTTATTCCTGTCAGTGAAGACAACATCAATCCATTCCTTTTTTAATATGTCTAACTTTGATCCTAACATTTTTAAGGCCTTTTATTTAAAACGATTACTAATATTTTTTAGTACAAGCCATCCTTCTTCAGCAAACCGATCTCGAGCGGTGTGATCGGAACCACGCCGTAGCCTTTTATACCGGTTATATCGATCTCATCCAGGATATTCACAAAGTCCTTATAGGTTGCCTTATCACTGGGCTTTACCAGCACAAACATAGTACGCGTGCTGTCCGGACCAGAATGCGAATCATAAATCTCTTTGCTTTTATCGATCAGGGTTTTACGGATGCCTGTTTTACTAAAATTATCGACAGTCGGCGCCGATTTACCCGGCTCACCAATGTACCACTCCAGCTTATCGTTACTGCCCAGTAAAATGGTCATTGTCCTGGTTTCTGCCACAGGTAACTGTACATTCTTTTTGGTCTTGTCGGGCCAAAACGTGTCCATCGCCTTAGGCTTGGCCAGGGTGGTCGACATAATAAAGAATGTGATCAGCAGGAAAGCTAAGTCAACCATAGCCGTAAGGTCAACACGGGTAGAAGCTTTCTTGCTTCTTATTTTTCCGCCTTTTTTCCCTCCGCCCCCGGAGGTATCTAATTCTGCCATAGCTGTTATTTGGATTTAAGGGACGTAATTAAACTGAATTTGTTGACAGCCTGTTTTTGCAGCACATCAATAACTTTTTGGATGTCAGGGTAAGGTTCCTTCGAATCGCCTTTGATGGTGAAGCGAAGTTCCTTGTCATGCAGGTTCTTGGTTACTATGCGCGCCTTATATATCCAGTAGTATAATTCGCTGTTCTCGGTCGTATCAACGGGTATCCCCGGCTGGTCAACTTTTTTTCTATCTTCGGGGCCCATTTCGATATACTGTTTTAACTGGCTCATCGGCTCACCAAAAGTTGGGATAACCGCAAACCTGTTCAAATCATCATCCGAAAAGTTCATGTTATACTGTTTCGCCATTTCGGTCAGTAAAGCCTTGCGTATATCCGTACCCTCGATACCGAAGAATACTTTCCCGTGACCGATGGTCAGCGTGGCAATATCATCGTCGGGCACAGGTACCTTTACCGTTGCCGCGGGAACATCCACATGCAAAGGGTCTTCCGTCCTCAGTTTTGCTGTTAATATGAAAAAGGTAAGCAACAGGAACGCAACGTCGCACATAGCGGTCATGTCTATCGCTGTACTTTTTCTCGGAATCTTAATTCTCGACATAATCAGTTTTTTTAAAATATATAATAGTGTATGTGGACAAAAACCCCGCCGTTTATAATTGTATTATAACAAACGGGAAAAATGCACTAATAATATATTTCTTTACACTTTGTTAGCGTGTGAAGCAGCAAACGTCTGCACAATGCTAAAACCGGTTTCGTCAATAGCATAGGTCAGCTTGTCGATCTTCGAAGTAAAGAAGTTATAAAGAATGATCGATGAAGCCGAAGTTGTGATACCCAATGCTGTATTTACAAGCGCTTCCGAAATACTGGTTGAAAGTTCAGAAGTATTCGGAGCACCTTGCGCAGCCAGTGTAGCGAAGGCCTTGATCATACCTAACACTGTACCTAACAGACCACATAGTGTACCGATAGAAACCAGGGTAGCAATGATGGTCAGATTTTGCTCCAGCATCGGCATTTCGAGCGCGGTAGCTTCTTCAATTTCTTTCTGGATTGCCAGCGTTTTCTGATCAAGCGTTAAATTCGGATCAGCTTCCATTTCGCGGTACTTTTTCAGACCCGATTTGATCACATTGGCAACTGAGCCTTTTTGCTTGTCGCATTCAGCATTAGCGCCGTCGATGTTTCCTACGTTAAGCAGCGAAGTAACCTTTCTTACAAAAGCATCTACGCTTCCTGAGCCGGCAGCTTTGCTGATGACAATAGCTCTCTCGATCGAAAAGACAATTACCATGATTACGAACGACATGATCAGAGGTACAAGATAACCACCCCTGTGAACCGTACCGTACACATCCGACGGGGTACCGTGATCAACATCCCCTCCGGCATAGTGGCTCGGATCACCCAGTATAAAAATGAAAATCAAGATCGCGATAATGATGCAAATGGGAATAGTTAACAATGCGAAAGTACTTGAAGCGCCTGAGCTTTCTTTCTTTTTCACAGGTGTAGTTGGTTTTGTTGGTGCGGTTGCCATTACTTTAGTTTTGTTTAGTTATTTGTTTATAATAAAGTTAATTAATGTGCGTCCAAAAAGCGGATAACAAAAATAGAATTTTACTTAAATAAAAAAACTATTTGTGTTATTCTTTATGATAATTTAACATAAAATTTGGGAACGGCAGCAAAAGGCTGGCTATTATAACGTTACCAAACAAAAAAATTGTCATACATTCTGACAATTTTTTGCAATGAAAACTAATTTTTTCAATAATAGCAAAAAATGACAAATAAAAATTATGTAACTATACTGATATAGTGACGCCCGGTCCGGCACTCGTTATTTCATAATCATCGGCTTCCGCATACTTTTCAAAATTCCTGATAAAGGCCATCGCCAGGCTGTTCGCTTTATCATCGTAGCTTTCGGGATCGGCCCATGTCTTCCTTGGATCCAGTAAGTTATCAGGGACATTAGGGCAAGTCAACGGTATTTGTAAATTAAATATGGGATGTATGCCATAACTCACATTATCGAGCTCTCCGTTTATGGCGGCAGTGATCATTGCGCGGGTATATTTTAATTTCATTCTTCTGCCCGTTCCGTAGGGGCCTCCGGTCCACCCGGTATTTACCAGCCATACGTTTACATCCCGGTTTTTCAATTTATTTCCGAGTAAACGCGCGTAATACATCGGGTTTAATGGCAGAAATGCCTCACCGAAACATGCTGAAAATGTTGTTTTAGGTTCGGATATACCCGTTTCGGTACCTGCTACCTTGGCTGTATACCCCGAGATGAAATAATACATAGCCTGTGCATTGCTGAGGCGGGATATCGGCGGTAAAACGCCAAATGCATCCGCTGTAAGAAAAAATATATTCTTCGGCGACGAACCGATCGAAGGCACTACCGAATTGTTGACATAGTACATCGGGTAAGCAACCCTGGTATTTTCCGTCTTCGATATATCCGAAAAATTTACGCTCCGGCTATCTTTTAAAAAGTTAATATTCTCAAGCAGGGAACCAAATTTTACAGCGCTGAATATCTGCGGTTCTTTGTCGGGTGTTAAATCTGCACATTTTGCATAGCAGCCCCCTTCAAAGTTGAATACGGTATAATCGCTCCATCCGTGTTCATCGTCACCGATCAGGCTGCGTTCTGGATCAGCAGAAAGCGTTGTCTTTCCTGTGCCTGATAAGCCAAAAAATATCGCTGTGTCACCTTTTGGACCAACATTGGCAGAACAATGCATAGAAAGTACATTTTTTTCGAACGGAAGTATAAAATTCAATACCGAAAAAATACCCTTTTTGATCTCGCCCGTATAACCCGTACCACCTATCAGTACGATCTTTTTGCTGAAATTGAGTATAGAAAAATTTTGCTGCCGGGTGCCATCAATTTTCGGGTCAGCTTTAAAGCCCGGCGCTGTTATCACGGTCCATTCAGGCCTGGATGCAGGATCTGTCACTTCAGGTCTGCGAAAAAGATGATGAGCAAACAGGTTCTGGTATGCGGTCTCTGTAATGACGCGCACACTGAGATGATATTTCTCATTCGCGCAGACGGCAGCATCGCGAACAAAAAGTTCGCAATCATTCAGGTATGCTGTCACCTTATTATATAACGATTCGAACTTCTCCTGACTAAACCGGATATTAATATCGCCCCACCATACAGTATCATGGGTTACCTCATCATCCACTATAAACCTGTCTTTGGGAGATCGCCCGGTAAATTCACCCGTATCCACCGCAAGTGCGCCGGAATCTGCCAGTACACCTTCGCCACGTTTAACAGCTTCTTCTACGAGCCGCACCGGTGATAATTGATACAATAAGCCCCTTGCCCGGCCAAGGTTAATGTAACCCAGGTCAGGTAACCTGTTAGTAAGATTTTTCATTAATACAATTCGTTTTTTAGGTAAAAAACAAACATGAACTATGTTCTTCAGGACAACAGCTCATGAAAGTTTTAAGAATTCAGTTAAATTGGTTGGTGCAAAAATCCGACTTTAAACAGAAGAAAAGCAAAGAAATTTGAAAATAATTTTACTTTATGTATTTTTTACACTTTTATAAAGTATTGATTATTAATAATTTATGTTAGTGTATCGAAAAAATTCGATACACTAACCTCCGGCTTTTTTTGCCTTATATCCATCAGCTTGCAACAAGGTCAGCACACGATCTCGGAAATCTCCCTGTATCAAAATTTCCCCATTTTTAACCGATCCGCCTACGCCGCATTTTGATTTTAATTTTTTCCCAAGGTCGCTAAGGTCGTCCTCTTTACCTTCAAAACCGCTAATCCGCGTAACGATCTTGCCTCCGCCCTTACGATCTAGAAATATTCGCAGATCCTGCTGTTGTGGTGGTAAGGTTGATGCAGCATACCCGGTATCGCCCTGGTATTCGTAACTGGAGTCAGTCGAGTATACAATGCCTGAAAAATCCTTATATTTTTTTGACATAATCGTTAAAATAGTGGAGCCTAAGTTAAGTAAATCCGTAACCGAAATACTATATAGCGATCAGATTGACGGGCTTAGCGGCTTTCCTGTTATGATTTTCAGCGAGCGGGGAACAATATTGATCTCTGTTTCCTGGCCCATCAGTTGCGGCTCGCCGTCCAGGTGTACAGCACCGGCATTGGTTCGCCTTACAATAATATGTTTCCCGCGTATGATCTCGACATAACGCGACTTATCGGCCTTATTGAAAAACATCCGCAGGGCCATTTCCGGAAACCGGTATAAAGGGAAAGGCTTAATGACGCAAACATCCAGCAAGCCATCCTGGACCGAGGCATTCGGCGAAACATAAGCGTTATTACCGAACTGGGACGAATTGGCAAAGGTCAGCATAAAAGCTTCCCGTTCATAGACAACCCCGTCAATCTCGATGTAATAAGTCTCAGCCCTGAACTTAAATATCTCGCGAAATGCTACCCTGACATAATTGATAAAACCCCGTGTCTTATTGAGCGCAAATGCTTCGCCAATGCGGGCATCAAATCCCATTCCGGCCACATTAAAAAACCATTGCCGGTTCAGTTTGGCCGAATCGATCATCTCAACATGCTTTTCATTCAGCGTCCGGATAGCTTTTTCGGTGTTCATTGGAATCCCAAGAAACCGCGACAAGCCATTACCCGACCCGAACGGAATAATACCCAGCACAGTTTCTGTCCCAACTATCGATGAAGCTATTTCATTCACTGTTCCATCGCCACCCACTGCAACAATGTAATCATACCGTCCAACACCATTCCGCGCCAGTTTGTTGGCATGGTAGGCCCTGTTCGTAAATACTATCGTGGGTTCAAAAATACTGCTGTCCAGGCTTTTTTCGATCAACCCCGGTACGTTGTCCTTGTTTTTACCCCCCGAGATGGGGTTTACAATAAATAAAGCTTTACTTTTCAAGCACTTTGTAATTTCGGCCGCCAAAAGTAAGTGTATTTTCTGCTTTGTAAAAAATTGTTTTATTTTTGCCATCCGAAAGTGGACTGATTTGAATTGTTTCGCATACGCTTAAGGTTTAATGCGGAACAGGATTGCAACCACGTAAAAAAGTGCTAAAACCCTGTTTTCCTTTTTTAACTGCAGTCATACCAGGTCCTTTCTCTCACAATTGTAATATTTTTTAGATAAAGCATTTATGCCGTATTTATTCACCTCAGAATCTGTGTCGGAAGGTCACCCGGATAAAGTTGCGGACCAGATATCGGACGCATTGATCGATAATTTTTTAGCTTTTGATCCTGATTCGAAAGTAGCCTGTGAAACGCTCGTCACCACTGGTCTTGTGGTTTTGGGCGGCGAGGTCAAATCAAAAGCCTACCTCGACGTACAAAAAATAGCCCGTGAAGTGATCAACAGGATTGGCTATACCAAAGGTGAATACATGTTCGATGGCAATTCATGTGCGGTTCTTTCGGCTATTCACGAACAATCG
>DASZWG010000366.1:0-3764 GCA_035546675.1 Mucilaginibacter sp.
TGCTGACCCTGTACTTCAATAATCGCCCTAATGCCCGGATATTTACAGGTAAGAGCCTGACGCTCGGCGGCAGCCACCAGGTGAGCCAGCTAAACGCCGATACCTTTTTCGGCGACCTGTCTGCCGTGATCATGAAAAACCTTCCATTATGGGCCGAATTTTACCGAACGCCGCACCTGGACATCGCCCTGCTGGAAAATTTCGAAGAGAAGATAGAAAAGATGGCGCAGGTGACAAAAGATGTAAATGTGACCAGTCTCAGCGGCGTACCTACCTGGAACATCCTGCTTTTTAAACGCATCCTGCAACTGACCGGCAAAGATCACCTGCTGGAAGTATGGCCCAACCTGGAACTGTATTTTCACGGCGCGGTGAATTTTACACCCTATCGTGAGCAGTTTAAAAAGCTGATACCGAGCGACAGCATGTATTATTTGGAGACTTACAATGCATCGGAAGGGTTTTTCGGCATACAGGACCAGGAAGATCCGGCCGATATGCTCCTGATGCTGGATTACGGTATCTTCTATGAATTCTTGCCGCTGGAAAATATAAATGACGATAACCCGAAGACCCTGTCGCTGGATGAGGTACAATTAGGAAAGAACTATGCACTGATTATCAGTACCAATGCCGGGCTCTGGCGTTACATGATCGGTGATACGGTGCGCTTTTCATCGCTGTCGCCGTACCGCATACAGATCACCGGCCGCACCAAACATTTTATCAATGCCTTCGGAGAGGAACTGATCATCGACAATGCCGAACGTGCGCTGGATGAAGCCTGCAGGCAAACCGGGGCCATTATCAGGGATTATACCGCAGCGCCGGTCTATTTCAGGAACGATGAAAGCGGCGCACACGAATGGGTCATTGAATTCGAACAAAAGCCGGCCGAATTTGAGCGTTTTGTCGAACTGCTGGATGAAACGCTGCGCAAGCTCAACTCCGATTACGACGCCAAAAGATTTAAGGATATGGCCCTGCGCCGCCCTATCATACACAAAGCGCCTAAGGGCACTTTCTTTAACTGGATGAGGGAAAGGGGCAAATTAGGCGGGCAGCATAAAGTGCCGCGTTTGGCTAACAACCGCGAATACATCGACCCGATACTGCTGATGATGGAGCCGGTGGGGTAGCATGTGGTAGGGTTTTAAAGAATTATCTTTTATTTCCCATTGGTGTATATATAGGCCAAACTGATCTTGGTTGAATTTTTTTATTTTTTTTAGTATAGTTGTTCCTTTTCTTATTTTTCTTCTTTTTACTTCTATTTATATTTAAATAGCCTAATATCCTTTTTGTGTTTTCAGGTAACATTTCAATAGATTTCCAATAGGCTTTTTGGTTCTCACTTTCTAATATTCTATCAATTATCTCAGTTGCATCAATTACATTCTTAGAATTCTGAAGCCTTTTTTTGAATGATTGTTTATGGATAAATAAATCTACTTTGTCTTCAAGTTTCTTTAATCGATTTATTGTCCATGTATTTAAATCATCATCCGTAATGGTATCGATTTTATGTTGTTTAATCTTTGATAAAACTTTAACCAATCTATTTCGAAGTGCTAAATGTGGGTTTTTGATACCGTAAACAACAAGTTTATCATTCATCAGTAAATTAATTTTCAATTTTGTTAATCAGCTATATCTATTGCGTTCAAATAATACGCGCTGTCGATTCAAATAAGATATTTAAAATTCAATCAGGAATTTCTCTTTCTGAGCTCCATTGCTTTTTTACTAATCTGTTCAATATCCATATTTTCAAAGATATTTCTCTGCCACAAAGTATAGTCGAAGGGGGCTCTGTTAAGCAATGTTATAAAGCGTCCCGCATCCACTTCCCCCAAAGCATCCAGTAGTGCGCCTAATCCTTTTTGCTTTACTTCGGTATCTGTCATCTCTATCATAGCATTTCTATTATTCTTTCTCATAATCTCTTCTCAAAACAAACGCTCGTATCCATGCCCGCGTAGGGGCCGTAATTCGGAACGGCATGGTAACCCCGGTTTTTGTAGAAGGCTATGGACTCACTTAATTGTACGGCGGTCTCAAGGATCATTCGCGAATAGCCTTCCTCCTTTGCCCAGGTTTCAAGTTCGCCAAGCACTGCGGAGGCGATGCCCGATTTTCGCTCAGAAGGTTTGACATACATCCTTTTTAACTCGGCCGCAGCGCCCGCTTTACGAAAGCAACCACAACCAACGGGTGCATCGTTCACATAGGCGATCACAACTGTGGCAAGTTTGCTGATCTGGTTATATTTATCGTACACCAACTGTAACTCCCCAAATTGCGATTTCAGCTCCAGGTTAAGCTGGGCTACCAAATAAGCAAAATCCGGGTCATCGGCTTCGGTTCTTTTGATCGTGATCGATTTTGACAGCGGGGGCATAACTTATACGATAGAAATATAAGCATTGTACATCAAAAAATAAATACCTGAATTGCGGCGCTGAATTAATAAAGCGGAAAATATTGACCTTTCAGTGCTGGCCGCTGAATTATCTTGTGGAAGAAAGACCGGATAATGTCAAATACAGTTTTATGTTCTCCTGACTTAGGATCATTTTCTTTGGACTGGTCTTGTGGTATCGGACCAGATCCGCTTTCATCTTCAGGAAAAAAATTCTCGATGATCACCTTTTCGCGGATATCCGGTACACGGTTCACGATCTCGTCCAGTTCGGTCAATTCGCTAAAGGTAGCATTACCCGCTTTTTGCCTTTTGATCAGGATATAGTATCGGTCTTGCGAAAAGGTGCGCCGTTCGAGCTTTTTGCGGAAGTAAGACATACTTTCTGTATATCAAATGCAATGCCGATATAATAACAAGTTAATTAACAGATAATTATGTATTTTTAGACGATTGAAAATGAATCATTCCGATACAGTAAATGTTCGTTTTCGTACATAAAGATCCAGGTTTGTTACATTCCGAAATGTATCTGCGTAATGGCATAGAAAGATATTCAAAAAAGGAGTTATGAAGAGGTTCCTGATTCTCATCATTGCTGTTTGCAGCCTGGCAGCCTGCAAGAAAGACGGCTCACCCGTATCGGCAAATATCATTGGAAAATGGGAACTGCATGAGCGCCGCGGGGGTAACATCATACCGCAGGATACCATTTACCAGGCAGGCAACGGAAACATTTTACAATTTTATGCTGACAGCACTTATAAGCAATACACAAACGGTACGTTAAGCGCACAGGGCGTTTTTCACATTATCATCAATGGGTACCGCTCAGGTACGGATGTTTATGATGAACTGTATTTTGATAATGATGTGTATTTTGATTACCTGATCAGCATTTCAGGAAATAGCCTGATACTTAAGCCGCTGATGCCCGATATAGGAACCACAGCCTATGTGCGGATCACGAATTAATGTCTCCCCCGCAAGTCAGATACAGTTTTACCGCCTCAACTGCCTCCTTTACATCATGAACGCGCAGGATGTTGGCGCCTTTCATCAGGGCGATGGTATTCAAAGCCGTTGTCCCGTTCAGCGCTTCATCGGCCGTTACCCCGAGGAGACTATAGATCATCCTTTTGCGCGAAACGCCGGCAAGTAAGGGCAATTCAAGCAGGCTGAATTCGTTCAGCCTACGCAGCAGTTCATAGCTATGCCCGTGCATTTTAGCAAAGCCGAAACCCGGATCGATGATCACATCATGCACACCCAGTGATCTTAATTGATGATACCTTTCGGCAAAATAATCCAGCACTTCTGTAAAAATATCCTCGTACTGCGC
>DASZWG010000367.1:0-3316 GCA_035546675.1 Mucilaginibacter sp.
ACGAATACGGCTCGTATGGCAGCGACAAGGAATACCTCGATATCAACCGCAAAATATTCCGCGATGCGGGGTTCGATTGCACGCTGTTCACCTGCGACGGTCCTTCGCAATTACCCAACGGTTATTTGCCGGGCTATCTGCCCGCGGTGAACGGCCTCGATAACCCGAAGGCGGTAAAAGCGCTCATCAACAAATACCACGGAGGCAAAGGCCCTTATTACATTGCCGAGTGGTAACCCGGCTGGTTCGATAGCTGGGGCTACCCGCACAATAAAAGCAATATGAACGAGGATGCCGGCAAATTGGATACGGTACTGGCGAATGGTATTTCTATCAACCTGTACATGTTTCATGGCGGTACCACGCGCGGTTTTATGAACGGCGCCAATATGAGCCGCCGCGACCCGTATTCGCCCCAAACTTCAAGCTATGATTACGATGCGCCGCTTGACGAGGCGGGAAATACCACGCCCAAGTATTTCAAATTCCGTGAGGTGATCGAAAAACACCTGCCGCCGGGCGAAAAGCTGCCGCCCGTACCGCCGAATGATAAAACGATCACGATAAAGGATATTAAGCTGACCGGCAGGGCGCCTTTGTTTCTTAATCTCCCATCACCGGTTGTTTCTGACAAGCCATTGTGTTTTGAAGACCTGAACCAGGGTTACGGCTTTGTATTGTATCGTACCCGGATCAGGAATGCGGCAAGCGGAATGCTGAAGATCAAAGACATGCGCGACTTTGCTACGGTTTACATCAACGGCAAACAGGTTGCTGTGCTCGACCGGCATTTGCGGCAGGATTCGGTTCAATTAGATCATGTCCCGGCCAATGCTACCCTGGATATTTTGGTGGAGAATAACGGCCGCATCAATTACGGCCCTTTTTTGAACGACAATAGACAGGGGATAACCGAAAAGGTGACTTTGGGCGGAACAGCGCTGAAGGGATGGAAAATGTATAAGTTCCCTTTCAAAACATTAAACGGGATAAAATTTTTACCAATTGATGCCCGGATTATTCACGAATGGGATTCGGCTAAAGTACCGGATGTTGCACCAAGTTTATATCATGGTACATTTAACCTCACGCAAACAGGCGATACGTATCTCGACATGCGGGATTTCGGCAAAGGCTTTGTTTTCCTCAATGGGCACAACCTGGGCAAATACTGGTATATCGGTCCGCAGCAAACGCTGTACATTCCTGCACCCTGGCTCAAAAAAGGGCAGAACGAGATCGTGGTGTTTGATGAGCTGAAGGGCGGTCATGCCAGTATCAGCACACTCGATAAACCAATATTGAATGAGGTAGTGAAAGAGGAGTAAATTATTCGGTTTCAAGTTTCAGTATGATGTTCCGGTGCCCGTTGCGATAATATTTAATTCTCACATATAAATTTGGGCGTATGGCCGTATTGCTAAACCTTGATCTGGTATATCCGTAACTATATGTGATGTCATCAAGAAAACTAAAATGTACTGAATCGACATCAAAATGCTCATTATCGTGCATTTGATCTTCCGAAGGATGATAGTTCCTTACCCGTCCTTCTACCTCTAGATATTTCCCGGTATCATACACCTTCTTTATTTCATTGAAGGTTTCGTTTTGATCGTTATAAACCAGCAGGCTAATTCCTATGCCCAAAGCTGCAAATACTACTCCGAAAAAAACCGCTTGCCGCCTGGTTTTAAACCTAAGCAGATCCCTTATGTAATAGGTTGTTAAGCCGAATGAGTAAGCCAATATGTACAACCCGATCAATCCAAAGCACAAAGGCAGCAAATATGTTTGGTGCATAGTTGCGTCTTTGAAATCATATACCGTATGCAGCGTGTGCATAAGTTTAGGTCAATAAAAAAGAATAAAAATAAATAAAAAAGTGGAGTTTGTGTAGAGACGCAAAATTTTGCCGCTCTGCTCCCGAATGGTGAGTGCAGGCCTTACCCCGTATATTTCATCTGGTTCGGCACGACAGCCTCATTAAACCTTTCCCCAATACACCTCGGTATTATACCGGAACACCACTTTCCCTTTTTTCTGATAGGTATCGAACAGTTCGTCGAGCAGGGCGCCGAAATGGTGGCCCGCTTCGCTCTCCTCGGCAGGCACATAGGATGAGCTGAACGCCCGTCCTTTGAATTCTTCCAGCCCGAACACCTGCTGGTTATGAAATTTTTCCAGCCGGTATTCCCCGTCTTTGAAGAAACGGACAAAATCTGTTTCGGATAAATTCTGATGGTTCACCCGCTCATAATCGCCGCCCGGCTGTTTCAGCAGCAGCTCATAAGCCACGGCAAAATCGTCAGCCTCGATATCGCGGTTATTCCAGATCAAAGCCACCCATCCGCCGGGTTTTAATATCCGCTGAAATTCCGCTTTAGTCTCGGGCGTATTGAACCAGTGAAAAGCCTGTGCGCATACAATCAGGCCGATGCTGTGCGCCTTTAGCCGCGTGGCTTCGGCCGAGCCGCCGCCCGAATGGTATTGCGGGAACGAGCGCAACTGCCGGTCGGCCTCGTGCCGCATAGCGTCGTTGGGTTCGACGGCATAGACCGTGTAACCCCGTTCGAGCAGCATTTTGGTAAAGATCCCCGTCCCGGTACCCACATCGGCAATGACCGAACCCGGCGACAGATCACATTCCTTTTGGAGGTGATCAATCACTTCAGGAGGGTAACCCGGCCGGTATTTGACATAATTGTCCACCCGGTTGGTGAATCGTTTGGTGGGGTCGCTGCTCATTTAAATGCTGATAAAATATGCCGCTTCAAAAACGTGCCCGTACTTCAGGTGCTGGATAGCCTCCTTTTTGCTGATGTCGACATGCTTGCCCTCCGTATCGGCGCAGCCCAGCCAGGGTTCGATACAAACGAAATCGGCGCCGGGCTTGGCCCACAGGCCGAGATAATTGAAATGCGGGTATTCGACCGACACAGCCTGGTCGTGCTTATCGCTTTTGATGGTTACCTCGCGCGACCGCAGGAACTTGAACACCAGCGCATCGTTCAGGAACAGATCGCGGGTAAGATGCAGCTTTTTGCCATCCATTTTTACCGGGCGTGTTTCGCCGGTAAAAAGCCCTTCGGGCGAAATAACGTGCGTTTCGAGCTTTTCGGCGCTTTCGAACTCGATGTAATAATCCTCATAATCTTCGCCGGTATGGAACGGCACATTGAAGGCCGGGTGCCCGCCTACCGAAAAATAGATCACGTTCGGGTCATAGTTGATCACCTTATAAGTTACCCTCAGCGCATTATCGATCAGGTCGTAATGCACCTGGTATTCGAATTTATACGGGTACGATTCGAGC
>DASZWG010000368.1:0-14221 GCA_035546675.1 Mucilaginibacter sp.
GCGATGCAGGGCTGCACCTTCAGGCTGTCGTCTATCTGCACCAGTCCGTTAAATATCTGGTTATCCATCCAGATTGTATTCTGGTTGCGGCAGAAAGCCGGGTCGAGCGAGGTAAGCCCCTCGTCGAGGTTGATGTTGAAAACGGTTTTGCCTTTTGACGCATTGCCGGTATGGCAGGAGGCCAAAAACAGCAGCGCAACACACAGGAGGCAGACCAGTCGATTCATCAGGGCTAAAGATATTGTTTTGGGGCGAAAGGGTAAAGCTTGTTGAGCCTAAAGCACAAAGTCCAAAGCTTAAAGCTTTTTGCTTTCTCTCTCTGATTTTTTACCTACTCCGTCATTCCGCCATCGGCGGACCGACACCTCTCCCTAAGTTTAGGGAGAGGAGGGGTGAGGGTAAAATTTAGTAAGCTTTTCGCTTTCTGCTTTTAGCTTTAGACTTGTAAACTTTAATTTTGGCAAAAGCGTTTAAGCAACACATGAGAAAGCTTGCTGCGGGTTTAATTGCGATCATTCTTCCGTTCCTGGTGTATACCCTGATGTCGGGATGCGGACGGGAACTGATCTCGCCGTCAACTGTGCGCGACACGACCATCATCGCCGGAAGCGACTCGGCCGGATTTGTTAACGGCACAGGAACAGCCGCCCGCTTTAACCATCCCTTCGGGATAACGCTGGACAAGAACGGCAACCTGTACGTGGCCGACCAGGGCAACAGCCTGATCCGGAAGATAGACCCTAACACGGTAGTTACCACTTATGCCGGTATGCCCGGAGTAACGGGCGCAGTGAACGGAATGGACACGCTGGCGAGTTTCAATCAGCCTTTCGGCGTTGCTGCCGATAGTTCGGGCAATGTTTATGTAGCCGATGCAGGCAACAATGCGATCCGTAAAATAGCGCCCGACGGTACGGTGAGTACCTTTGCCGGGACGGGCAATCCCGGTTCGGCCGATGGCACCGATACGGCAACTTTCGATACGCCGCTGGGCGTAGCGGTGGATAAGGCCGGGAATGTCTACGTGGCGGATTATGGCAACGACCTGATCCGCATGATCAGTCCGGCGGGTGTGGTGAGTACGATAGCCGGTAAAAGCGGCGTACCGGGCAATGCGGACGGTATCGACACGGCTGCACGCTTCGATCTTCCCGAAGGCCTTGCCGTGGACGCAGCGGGAAATATCTATGTAGCCGATAACGGTAACAACACGATCCGCAAGATCGCACCCGGCGGCACAGTGACTACGCTGGCCGGTACCGGTACAGCCGGATTTGCGAACGGCAGTGGTACGGCGGCGAGTTTCAATTCCCCTTTTGGCATAGCGGTTGACGGGGCGGGGAATATTTATGTAGCCGACTCCGGCAATAATATGATCCGTAAGATCACACCCGCAGGCGAGGTAAGCACCTTTGCGGGGAAAACGGCGGCCGGAGCGGCCAATGGCACCGGCGCCAATGCAGGCTTTAATACCCCTTCGGGACTTGTGGTCGATGCAGCCGGGAATGTTTACGTAGCGGACGAAAATAATAACCAGGTCAGGAAAATAACCGCTTCGGGCACGGTGAGCAGATTGGCTGTAAAAACCCCAAAAACCTCATCAAAGCCAAAATGATGGCCTGTCATGCATGAAGGATTTGAGGAAATATTGCGGAAATGGCGTTATCGGAATAACTCTCATAGATGCTTTACGCGCGGTAAGAGCTGAGCTTACTTAGGAATTTGAGGGTCGTTGCTATGATTCCTTTCAAATGTATGCCTTTTAAAAACATCATTGTTCCTATAAGCGATTATTCCAGCAATAATCAGGCTAAATAATGGGCCTGCTACCATTGCTAATGGCCAAAAATGGAGCATACCTAAGCGATTAGGAAATATAAAGTTGGTCATCATAACTAACAGAACAGGCCCGATAAAAATACCAAGACCCATAAGCCCCCATAATACGAAGTTCTTTTTTAGTCTATAACCTAAATAGCCGTAAAGGATAACTATTGAGATCAATAGCAGAATGCCCATGATAAGTTTTAAAACACTAATATAGTGATTTTCGATACAATCAATCTTTATCACTCACTAAAAAGCGCTTATATTTGCCAGAAATTATAAAACTTTCTAATACTACCAACTAAGCCAATATGCTGCAGCGAATACAAAGCGTTTACCTTTTACTGGCAGGGCTGGTCATGTTCGCCTTGTTCCTGTTCCCGCTGGCTCACGATGTTTATATTGCCGGTGTGCCATCAGCCGTATCGGTCACGGGGGTATGGCAGGACGCTGGCGGACACCAGGCGCATACGCAAACTTTCGGTGCGCTGATGGCGGGTACGGCGGTCATGGGACTGCTGCCTTTTGTGCTGATCTTTCAATATAAGAACCGCAAACGGCAGATCACGTACTGTTACCTGTACATCCTGCTGGTGATCGGTTTTAGTTTCTGGATGGTGCAAACGGTTAAGTCGGTTACCGGCGGCTTTACCATGGATACACACAATTTCGGTATCGGGGCCTTATTAAGCTCGATCAGCATTATACTGGCGATACTGGCTGCCAAGGCTATCCAGCGCGATGAAAAATTAGTCAAATCAGCGGACAGACTACGGTAACCGTGATGGCGTTTAATGAATATCATGAAGAATAAGTCTAAGATCATTTTATTTTGCCTTTCGTCGCTGCTGTTCATCAGTTGCGACAGGCTGACCAAAGATCTGGCCAAGGAGCACCTGATGTTCCATCCGCCGATATCCTACCTGCACAATACCGTGGTGCTGGAATATGTAGAAAATACCGGTGCAGCCCTGAGCTTAGGCGATTCGCTGTCAAAACCTGTCAGTTTCTGGCTGCTCAGCATTCTGCCGCTACTGTTCCTGCTCATTCTCTTCCTGTATGCCATCAGTAAGATCGGCTCATTAAGTAACTGGCGTTTGTTTGCCTTTTCACTCATTTTTGCCGGGGGTGTCGGTAATATTATCGACCGCCTTTTATATGATCGTCATGTAACCGACTTCATGAATGTAGGGATAGGCGACCTCCGGACGGGTATCTTTAATGTCGCGGATATGTGTGTCACAGCCGGGGTCATCGTGCTGCTGTTCTCGTACCGGGAGAAGAAACCAAAGGTGGAGGCCGGAAGTCAGAGTCCAGAGGTCTGAATATAAATCCCGATATAAAATCAAATAATCTTATTGAGTTTTTGAGGGTTTTGCCGGGTATCAAATACGGTCAGGATCGTTATTTTATTAAGGAACTCCCGGAAATAAACAATATTATGCCTGGTTAAAACACATCTCCTGATTTGTTTATCGTTTCGTATGATAGGATAGAGTTCAGGATTTTTTGATAGCAGAGCGAAACACTCCCTGATAACGTTTGATAAAATCATCGACAACCTTTGAGTTCCAGTTTTCAAACAAATAATCGGTGATTTTTTCGATGTCCCTGGCTGCTCGGCGGGATATACGTACCGTTTTAGCCATTTAAGCCATATTTGCTGCGAAGTCTGTTAGTTAATTCTGAAACAGGTTCATCTTCGCCTGCTTCAGCCTGCGCGAGCCCTTCATTGATAGCTTCTTTTTGATTTGCGGTGAGTGTGTCCCGTTCTTCTATGGAATACTGACCATTGAAATAATTCATCAATAAACCGTATATCTCTTCCAACTGCTTGCCGTCAGCATGCTCGATTTTCTCGTGCAGATCAGTTCTTATTTCAGTCACGTTCATATTCAAAAATAATGATAATTCTGCATTTTACAGAACAAGTTCCGCGATTGCCATTTACTATCCCATTGTCATATTTCCCGTTTCTTAGCCCGGCATTTGAATTGGCAAATAAAAAGCGTACCTTTGCGCCCGATTTGGCGATGGTGCCGAATCCGTTATTTTAATTCATGAACCCATTTATTGAACTGGGGATCCGTCATGAAATTGTTAATGCCATCTCTGATTTAGGATTTGAAAATCCTACGCCCATACAGGAGCAATCTATTCCTGTTTTGTTATCAGGCAGCAACGATTTTGTCGGATTGGCCCAAACCGGGACCGGCAAGACTGCTGCTTTTGGACTTCCTTTACTGGAACTTTTAGATTTCGAGGCGAATCATCCGCAGGCGCTTGTATTGTGCCCTACCCGCGAATTGTGTTTACAGATCACCAATGATCTGAAAAATTATGCAAAAAATACCCGCAACGTACATGTTGTGGCTGTTTACGGCGGTGCAAGTATTTCTGAACAGTTGCACCAGATCCGCCGCGGCGTACAGATCGTTGTCGCCACGCCGGGACGTATGCTGGACATCATCGGCCGGGGCGCCATTGATTTCAGCGGGGTGAAGTATGTGGTGCTGGACGAAGCTGACGAGATGCTCAACATGGGCTTCCAGGAAGATATTGACAATATCCTTTCGGAAACACCTTCGGATAAAAAAACATGGCTATTCTCGGCCACTATGCCTTCGGAAGTAAGAAGGATCGCCAACAAATACATGACCGATCCTTACGAGCTGACGATGGGTGCAAAAAATACCGGCAACGCGAACATCGACCACGAATATTATGTGGTTCGCGCCCGCGACAAGTACGCCGCATTTAAACGCATCGTCGATTTCAATCCTGAAATATTCGGTATCGTATTCTGCCGCACCAAGATCGAAACGCAGGAAATAGCCGAAGCGCTGATTAAGGACGGTTACAATGCCGACTCGCTGCATGGCGACCTGTCGCAGCAGCAGCGCGATAAGGTAATGAAACGCTACCGTGAGCGCAGCCTGCAATTGCTGATCGCTACGGACGTTGCCGCACGCGGCATCGATGTGAACGATGTAACCCACGTGATCAATTATTCGCTGCCCGATGAGATTGAGAACTATACTCATCGCAGCGGCCGTACGGCACGCGCGGGAAAGACGGGCGTTTCGATCTCGATCATTAACGGCAAAGAATTAGGCAAAATTCGCCAGATCGAAAAAACGATCGGTAAAAGGTTTGTAAAGGCCGAAATACCCACCGGTTTCGATGTCGTGGAGAAGCAGCTTTTCGCGATGGTGCACAAAGTGCATAACGTAGAGGTGAACGAGCAGCAGATCGAACAGTACATCCCGCGCATCATGGACGAGTTTAAGGACATGAGCAAGGAAGAGATCATCAAGCGTTTTGCATCGCTGGAGTTTAACCGCTTCCTTGATTACTATAAAAATGCACCCGATCTGAACGCACCTGCCGAGGAACACCGCCGCGAAGGTGGCGAGAAGTTCAATCGCACAGGTATGCGCTCAGACTTTACACGATTGTTTATCAACCTGGGCTCGGTCGACGGCTTCAGCCGCGGCGACCTGCTGGGCTTTATCTGCAACAATACCCGCATCAGCGGCAAAACCGTAGGAAAGATCGATGTGAAGGGCGTTTATTCCTTCTTCGAAGTATCCAATGCCGATGTAGATAAGGTATTCTCGGGCTTTAAAAACGTTGATTTCAACGGCCGCGATGTCAGGATAGAAATTTCCGGCGATGGCGGTAACGAAAGACGCAGTGGCGCGTCTAACTATAAAAAGCGTGAAGGCGGCTTTCGCAAAGAAGGCGGCAGGTTCGAAAAAGCCGGTCATAACGGAGGCTTCCGCGATTTTTCGGGCAAGCGACGCGAAGAACGCAGGAGGTTTTAAGTTTAGAATGATTTTGACTCCCGGACTTATGCGGACTTTCCGACTTCCGGACTTCAAATAAAGAATTTAGTTTTAGGTTTAGTTTAAGTTAGTGAGTAACCCCGCAGGGCAAATAGTCGGCGGGGTTTGCTTTTACCGGTTAAATTCCATAACGGTCGAATCCGGTGAGAGGAGCGTTAAATTATGCTCGTCTAATCTTTGAACGACGAATTTGGAATATGGCATATTGCCTTCGAAGGAAGTAAATATCGTATCTCCCTTCCTGAAATAATCTTCTGCATCATCGCTGTCAAGCGTGAACTTCTTATCGGTTATTTTAAGCTGATCCGCGCCCGATTTACCTTTCCAGTCGCCCTGCAGCTTTCCTCTGGCAGGACTGGAACAGGCAGCAGAAAACAATACTACAGCACACGATAAGTGTATGAATATCAGGGCGTATTTACTGAATGCCATATTCCTGATTACGTCTTTTGCAATCGGTTTGTTACATCATTTTCTTATCCCTCAAATCCGACTTCTTCAGATATACCCGATGGCCTTTTTTGTTGATGTAATAGTAATGCGAATGTTCGTTAATATAAACGGTCTCGCCGTGCGGACCATATTTGCCTTCATATTTTTTATCAACAACATGTGAGGCCGTGTTTGCCGCGGTATTTGATACCTGGTGACCGACTTTTTTTGCCGTGTGGGCTATTTTATGCCCCAGGGTAGTATCCCTTGACATGGTTTTAGCCTGGCTTTGCATCGCAAATAACATGGCTGCCGAAAAAAAGGCAGCGGTAACTAATTTTTTCATAGCGTATCAGAGTTAATTTTTGTATTAACTCAATTGCCCGGCCAAATGTTTCATTTCCAGCGCCGGGTTACGCTTTTCGTAAAGGATCGCATACACTGCATTGCAAATAGGCATAAACACGTTGTACTGCTTATTTACCTGGTGCAGGCAGTTAACGGCGTAATAGCCTTCGGCCACCATATTCATTTCCAGTTGTGCTGAACGGACGGTATAACCCTTGCCGATCATGTTACCGAATGTCCTGTTGCGGCTGAATTGTGAATAAGCGGTAACCAGCAAGTCGCCTAAATAAGCTGATTCCTTGATGTCCCGGTCTATCGGGTGAACGGCAGCTACAAAACGTTCCAGCTCCCGGATAGCATTGGATATCAGCACTGATTGGAAGTTATCACCATAACCTACGCCGTGGCAGATACCGCTGGCAACGGCATACACATTTTTGAGCACAGCCGCATATTCTGTACCCCAGATATCATCAGATACGATGGTATTGATATAACGCGTGCTGATCATGGCCGCAAACTCGGCTGCCAGCTCGGTATCGCCCGAAGCGATGGTAAGGTATGATAGTTTCTCGAGCGCAACCTCTTCGGCATGGCAGGGACCGCTGAGCACCATGAAGTTATCAAAAGAGACGCCGTAACGCCGGTTAACGAATTCGCCGATGATCATATTCTCGTCGGGTACGATTCCCTTGATCGCGGATACCACCTTTTTCCCGGCGAGATCTTCCGGTTCTATGCCTTCGAGCGCGTCTTTCAGGAAAGCCGCAGGAACATTGAGCAGTACAATATCCGCCTGGCGGATCAATTTTTTCAGATCGGTTGAGATATTATGCGCGGGTACTTTGATCTCGACCGAGCTAATGTAGTTAGGGTTATGGCCGAACTGGCGGATATGATCGGCCACCTGTTCGCTGCGCATCCACCACAATATCTCTTTTTCTATAGGATTATCTGTGAGCATTTTTACGTTCGCCGTAGCCCAGCTACCCCCGCCTACGATCAATATCCTGTTTTTTTGCCCTATCATCCAGATAATGTGAGATGCGCAAATGTATTAAATTTCGGTCAAACCGGTTTAGATCCTTCCTATCCGTCATTGCGCGATAAACCGTGTCCGCTTTTCAGGGCTTTAGCCGGATCATCATACAGTTAATTTATTAATTTAACTCTTGATAAAATAATTTAACCGATTTAATTATATTTGTGTTCCCTAATAATTTATTGATGGCAAAGAAAATCCTGATTATCGAAAATGACGCGGATATCCGCGACGTTATCACCTATGTCCTGGAGGACGAAGGTTTTACCGTTGCCGGCATGTCTTCACCGGAATCCCTGGATACCATTGTTGGTCATAAACCCGACTTAGTGCTTATCGATGAATGGGTTGCGGGTCATCCCGGACACCGGCTTTGCCTCCGTATCAAACAGTTTCACTACCTGGTGCACGTGCCGGTGATCATTTTATCAACCGAAAGTGATATCCAAAAGATCGTGGCGGAATGTAAAGCCGACGGCTATGTCCGTAAGCCATTTGACATAGCAGCGCTCGTGGAAGCGGTGCAGGAACAACTGGCGAAACAGGCTTAAATACTTCGAATGCAGCAGCGTAACCTCACGCAGCAGCCGAAGAAGCCCCGTCCTTTTTCAGCGTAATGACCGTGATCTCCGGCCACATGCCTACCCTGCCCTTGAGCCCGAGGAAACCAAAGCCGCGGTTGACGTACAAATACTTCCCGTTTTCTTCATACAGCCCGGCCCACTGCTTATAAACATATTTGATAGGGCTCCATTTCCACCCGAAAAGCTCGATGCCGAATTGCGCCCCATGGGTATGGCCCGAAAGCGTTAGATGCACATGCTGATGGTGCCGCAGCGTTACCGCTTCCCAGTGCGACGGGTCGTGCGACATCAGCACTTTGAAGGCCCGTTCAGGCACGGTGGCTGCGGCGCGTTTCAGATCACCATACTTGTGGAAACCGCCTTTACCCCAGTTTTCGACCCCGATCAGTGCGATTGACTGCTCCGCCCGCTCTACCTCGACGGATTCATTCAACAACAGGCGGAATCCCATTTCCCGGTGAACCTGTTTCAGGCGCTCCAGGTTGGCCTGTTTGTGACCCTCGCTTTTCCACTGCATGTAATCGCCGTAATCGTGGTTCCCAAGTACCGAAAATTTGCCGTACGCCGCCTTTAATTCGGCGAAATGCGCTATCCAGGGATCCATTTCGGCAGCCATATTATTGACCAGGTCGCCCGTAAACAGGATAACATCGCTTTGCTGTTCGTTGACGATCCTGATGCCCTTGCTTACGCCTTTCTCGCTCGTAAAGCTGCCTGAATGAACATCGGAGATCTGTGTGATGGTAAAACCTTCGAAGGCATCCGGCAGATCGCCAAAAAACAAGGTCTCCTTTTTTACCCGGTAAAAGTGCCGCCCGAAGGTGAGCCCGTACAGCAGCGCCAGGAAGGGCACGGCCGCTACGGCGACGGCAACTTCACTCACCCAAACCATTCGTGGCGGGAAACCGCGAAACAGTCGGCTGATGTCTTCGAGCAGCAGAACCGGCATGGCAAATAGTTTGGGTACCAGCGACAGCAGCAATAAAGTCATCAGTACTGAAATAAGACGAACAACCAGCTTACCGGACCGCGGCAGGCGGAAAGCCACCAGGGCCGCAGTGATCAGCCCCAGGTCGAATAGCCAGTATGCAGTGTGTATGACGGTGCTGGCGGTTAACGTTCGCACAGCCTGGAAAAAATAGATATCTGCCAAAACCAATAACAGCAGTATAAAAGGGACGCGTTTTCTCATGGTTAAATGGACGGCTCAGCCCGGAGAACATTTTAAAACCGCCTAAAGTTTACATTAGCGTGAAGGAGAGGCGTAGTTTCGTCCTTGCGGTGTTATCGCCTGCAAGTTTTGCATAGCAAGAGACGCAAGTACACTCTGTCTTCACGGTTGCGTGTGTTCCGGGTACTTTTTCAGTGTTAATGACCAAATATACAGTCTGTTACATTTTACACTATGGGGTCAAAAGTGCAGACATTTATTCACGCCGGGAATTTTGGCTTTTTATCCTTTGATAGTCAGTTATTTACAGCGGATTGCCCATGATTTTGTCTTACAATAAAACCAGCTGTTTTTTAGCTGTTTTTACACTTTTTCACACTTTTTGCGGGTTCGAACACAGTTCAGCGCAGGTTGATCTGCTTTTTTTGTGCATTTTTCGGCTTAGTGTAATGGAAATGTGTAAGAACTTTTGGCCGTCGTGAATGCATTGAGTACACTAAGGGGGTTGATTTCCGAGGTTCCGGGTTTTACGTTATACGTCGTACGTTGTACGTTTTTGCGTACAGGCTGTGCGACTCCCTCCCGCCGGGAGGGTGCAGGGAGGGGTTAATCCACTAACCCGTTATTGCAGATACAGCATGGCGATCTATAAACCATACTGTCATTCTGAGCAAAGCGAAGAATCTATCGTCTGCCGCTCAATCGCCGCGAGGCTTTTGGCACTTTGTCTTGGACACAAAGTAAGCAAACCGAGCGAAGCGAGCTCATGAGCGCCATTGAAAAACTAACAACTCGCGAATAACATCAAGTCAGCGCAAAGGCTTCTTTTCCCGCCGGCATTTACCCGGCAACTCAAACAGAACCGAAGGCCGGAAATCTTCGCCCGGACTAACTGTCCGCTTCAATAACCTGCATGGCTCAGATTTAATGCCTTTTCCTGCACACAGCCCATCATGTTCTGTTTGAGTCTCGCCCGAAGCTGCTGCGCTGACAGGATTAGGAAGCGAATAATTATATACTCGTTTAAGAGTTAGCGCAGCGGACTCTTAAACGTAACGCATTAAACCAAGCACTCCGTGCGGGTTTAAAACGCTATCAATTAAAACGGACGGAGTCCTGATTTAATTTTTTGATTTTTTTTAGAGGCGCTCCCGAAGGAGCCCTATGGACAAGATGGCTTCGCCGTTAAGCCGCCCTTAGGAGGACTTAAAACAGTGGGGTAATCTTCCGGCTACCGGCATAATGGTCCGTAGTCAGGAGACTACGGACAGCGGAGCGCCAGATTGGGGGTAGTTTTTCAGTAAAGTTACGTTTCAATTGACTTAGGCACAAGAAGCGTTTGCTCGTAACCCGCTCGACATTCTTGCGCCAGTGGGGTGAAATACCGTGAAAACACGGGTTGACATAGCTTTTAAGTAAGTGTATATTTCACCAAATTATTTAATCTAATTTATCACGCCATATTAATCCCAAATTGATTTATTGACAATGTCAATCAAAACTCATATTGACAATTGGATTTCCAAAGCCGAATTAGACTACTATACAATGTTCATAAAAGCATGGATCCCTTTAAATGCGTGGTATTTCGCAGAATATTCTACAAAAAAAGATGGTGAAGCCCTAGAAAAAATTAGGAACACTAAAAACAAAGTCAGAAACAAAATTGAGTCATTACTAATCAATAACGATATTCCAGCAAAAAACTTCAAAAAGCATTTGAGTGATCTCCATATAGAATTAGAAAGCAGAAGTGTCATGAATTATGGAAAACTAGTTAGCTTTAAAGCAGTAATCATAGATGGTATCTATCCTGCTCCGGTAACAGACAATGATAAGAAAGGTAATATTTACAAAGCCATTCCAAATAAGACAACTGGTTATAAGGCAATTATAGTTGATAAGAGTGGTAAAAGCCTCATGGACAAAACATTTAATCCATTTAATTATGATGCGCTTATTATAGACAATCAATATATATCATTGCCTAACGAAAAAATGAGAGAAAAGATTAGAACTTGTTTCAAAGAGATTGACCCAAACAAACCCGTCAGTTTGCTCACAAAATCGAGATTAAAAGGTGATTATCTAGAATTAGATGCAGACTCTAAAGTAAGATTTATTAATGATACAGAGCTCATAGCCAAAGCTACTTTGCAGATTCTTTATGCCTTAAGATGCATATTATTTCATGGAGAATTAGACCCAACGGAAGCAAATCATGCAATTTATGAGCACGCATATCACATCTTGAAACCTATCATAAAAGAATTAAAATAGTATGGGAAGCATAGCCAATAAAATTGATGCTAAAGATAAAAAACTTTCAGAGGTACTTAGTGGACAACGCTATAAAATTGATGCCTTTCAACGCGAATATAGATGGCAACGAAAGCACATTGAGGCTTTGATAAGCGACCTCACATTAAGCTTTCTAAATAACTATCAAGACAACGATACAATCGAAGATTATGTTAGTTACGATTGTTATTATATGGGACCAATAGTTTTATGTGAGGACAGAAATGAACTATCAATTGTCGATGGTCAACAAAGATTAACATCATTTACTCTTTTACTCATTTACTTATATCACGCTCAGTTACAGTTAGGGATTAAAACGGATTCTTCAAGAGATCTCATGCCCTATTTCTACGTGTCGAAAGCTGGGAAAAAAACATTGGTTTTAAATGTTGAATCTCGAAAACATGTAATAGAGCATTTGTTAGAAAATCCAAGCTCAATATTCGAAGATATTGAACAATCAGAAACTGATTATTCAGTGCATGACGGCAAACAAATCGATGAATCCGTACAAAACATTATTGAACGCTATGAGGATATAACCAATCTTTTCCCTGCCGAAATATATATTGAGGGTAAGTTGTCTATTTTTATTGAATGGTTGCTTGACAAGGTAATTCTTGTTGAGGTCAAAGCTTATAGTATGGAAAATGCCTATACCATTTTCGAGACTATGAATGACAGGGGAATGACCCTAAGTCCAACTGAAATTCTGAAAGGGTTTTTGCTATCAAAAATTGAAAACGAAAGCAAAAGCGACGAAATGAACAAATTTTGGAAAGACCGGATTTCCTTCCTAAACAGCCAAACAAAATTAGATGGTGACCTAGATTTTTTCCGTGCTTGGCTAAGGGCAAAATATGCAACTACTATTAGATCCAAGCAAAGCGGGTCTGAAAATGAGGATTTTGAATTAATTGGTACACAATTCAACTCTTGGGTAAAGAATAATCCCGAAAAAACACTTTTGAAAAAACCCGATGATTACTATTTTTTCATTCAGTCAGATTTTAATTTCTTTTCGAATTTATACATAGTAATATTTGAATATAAAAATGTTTTTGTAGAAGAATTTGAGGGACTTTATGTTGCCAATTTTTACCCTATTGCTGATTCCTTATTTTTCCCTCTTATGTTATCCTCTGTGTTAAAAATAGATGAGGACGTAATAATCAATGAAAAAATACGAACAGTTGGAAAATTCATCGATTGCTATGTTAATTCACGAACTATTTCTAATAAATCAATAACACAAAGTACGATTAGAAATCCTATGTATGAATTAATAAAATCAATTAGAAATTCGAACTTGGAGTCATTAAGGGAGAAATTATTCAATGAACTCGACAGATCTTCAAGTGATTTGGGGCTGTTACAGCCACTTCATCAAATGGATAATTGGGGATACTATCATTATTTCTTTGCTCGTATCTTGTATTTTTTAAATGCATTTGATTGCGACTTTAGTGAGTTGATGAGAAGCAGAAAACAAAGCTCATTAGTTTTATTTAGAATATTCAATGCAGATGAACGACCGGAAATTATCGAAAATGGCCATTGGGAATTAATTATTAATTCCGTGGCAAATTTCTGCTTGGTCAGACGTCATGATTTGCAAATCATTGAGACCAAACGGAAACCTGATTCAAAATTATACTATCTGATAAAACAAGGCTATTTCCCCGAAATGGATGACACAAAAATTGCTGATTACATAGATTTTTTGAATTCTAGAGATTCAATTATAAGATCAATCGCAAGTGATATCTGGGCTTTTGAACTGAGCTAATCCCCTAACGCAGGCGCACGCGTGCCGCGTGTGTCCAATATGCATCATGTAATCATTTAATCAGGTCAATCAGTGGTTCAGACAAATGCGCCAGCGATAGCAGCGTATACCGGCCATGCGGCTAATGCCTGTGCAGTATAAGCGGATAGCGCGCCCGGGCGCCCATATTTAAGGTGAAGGCAGAAGGATAAAATCCGTTTGCCGGACAGGCTGGCAATGACGGGGTGGTGAGTTGGGGTGCAGACAAATGGTATGCGGTTTAGGACACACCCCTAACCCCTCTCAAGAGGGTAACTATATAGCAGTTGGGACAAACCTAAAAATATAATATCTTTAATTCATAGAATTTTGAAGATATTATGCACCCTAATCCCACTGTTGGCAATCAAATATTAAACAAGGCGGCTCTTTTCAGGGGCATATTTTTAAACCAAGTCACACACATTGAGAAGCTCATAGATATACGCATTGCTAACCATTTCTGCACGACTGAAGACAGGGCATTGGAGATCGTTGATTTGGTGTTTGGCGACCGCTTCATAACATTTGAATCCAAGCGAACCATTTATGAGATTATCATAAAAAAACATCACCCCGAAGACTATAAGGCTAACAAGGCTAATTTTCAAAAACTCACGAATATTCAAACCGTCAGAAATAGATTAGCGCATCTTATAGTTTCCGTGAGTGAGGATGCCGTAAAGCAATTTGAAAAAGACGGCACATTGGGTTTCGTAAAATTTAAAGAGAAGACCGAAGCCTTATATTATTCTCCTAAAGAACAGAACGAGATTTTACAGGACACAGAAGATATAGTCCGCTGGCTGATATTCTAAATGACTAAATCCCCCTCGCTGCGGCTACTGTGCACCGCTC
>DASZWG010000369.1:0-2203 GCA_035546675.1 Mucilaginibacter sp.
GGCAACGGCCTGGCACCGCTTTCGGGTAATGATATCTGGATCAGCGCTTCCACCAATCATATCTTTAAGCAATGGATAATGGAAGACGGGGTAGGATTTACCCCCTGGTCAACTTCTGAGGTTAACGGGATAAAAACCCGTTTTAACCAGTACCAGGCTTTTTTGCGGCTCGGATATAATGTTCTGAAGGAGCCCGATCTCAGAGCCTTTCCCTTTGCCGGGATCAATGTATCTGCAGCGGTTTTGAATATCGATGATAACAATGCGATCAAAAGCACATCCGATTTTTCGGATGAACTGCTGAATAGCTCGGCCAGCAAAACATTTTACCAGCCTAATTTGGGTATTGAGCTGGGAGGGGGATTTGATTATCTTATCAAGGGTAAGGAAAAACAAACAGACTGTTTTACCATTAAGCGCAGCATACCCATAGGTATACGTGCCGGTTATTACATTAATGCTGCCAGGGGCGACTGGCGCATAGAAAACTATCGCCTGAACAATGGTCCCGACAAGAATCAAAGCGCCTTTTTTGTGTCGCTTAATATCGGCCTGGGTTACGAGGTGAAGAAAGCGGGCAGTTGAGCGCCGCAACACTAATTTGAGTGATAGCCTTTTCGGATCATGACGCGCACAGCTTCAGCTATGAATTGCCTGCCGTTACCAAAGGGATCCAGTTTTTCGTCTCCGTCGTATAGTTCATACCGGATACCGCCATGACCGTCATTTTCGGCCTCCAGCTTTTTTTGGTCATTGGTGTACTTCAGGTATCCGCCCCATGAAATATAAGCTATGCCAGTCTCGTCCTGATTAAAACGAACACGGCCCGTTGACTCGATCCGCAGGTAATGGTTGGTCCCGGTTTCTATTATGGTGGTGTGCCGCCTGAAATGGCAGGCCGTGATCAGCCCGCCCATAGTCCCCAGCAGTAGGATCATTCTGATTTTTTTCATATCGATTGAATATTTGTACAATGATATGCAAAATATTAGTACTATTCAATGCATAGTACTGTATAAAATAAAAATTTATTCAATTCACGATATAAAACGATAAAGATAGGGGGCCTTATGCGCACCGCCAGTCCATTTTTTAGCTACTCGTTCCAGTATACCCAAGCTCAGCATTTTGCGTTGAAAGGCGGGACGGAGGAGCTTTTTATCAAGAATAGTTTCATAAAGGCTTTGCAGATCGTTCATGGTGAATTCTGCAGGCATCAGGTTAAAAGCGATCAGTTTATTGTCGAGGTTTGCACGCAGGCTTTCAAGCGCTTTGCGGACGATCAGTTCATGGTCCTGCATCAGCTTCGGTATGTCGCTTAGCGCGTACCACTCGCAGCCATCAAATATCCTGTCGGGCATTGGGGTTACCTGGGTAAAATCGACCAGGGCATAATACCCTACTGAAATAAATCGCTGTAGCAGCCAGTGGTCATCATCATGGCTCAGTCCCCAGGCATCCATAATCGTTTTCATAGGAGTAGGGTCCGAACGGTTTGCATCACCAAAAACATAAAACTGATCGAGATAGATGTCTTTCAGGCCGGTACGGTCCGACACCACGCGTTTAGCGGCGTCTTCCAGATCCTCACCATCCCGGATAAAGCCACCCGGCAAAGCGAATATGTTCGATTTCTTATACTGCATCAGCAGTACTTTGAGTAACTGATCGTGAAAGCCGAAAATTACCGCATCAATGGCGATCCCACGTATAAATCCCTCGCCTGCCGGGTTGCTTTCGTTTGTTGTTTTATTTTCTTTCATGCTGAAACAGAGCCGAAAATAATATAAAAAACTTGATAATGCCGGTTTCAACCATTATTATTGTAATAAAATGTTACAATAATAAACCAATCCTGATATCAGTTAAAAAAATACAATTATGAGAAGGCTATTTTTCACCTTAATTGCCCTGCCGGCGCTGCTGGCAGTGAGTGCCTATGCGCAGGGGCCGCGCGTTACAACCGCAAACGGTGTCGTAGAAGGTACTATTGACTCAAACGGCATCCATGTTTTTAAAGGCATACCTTTTGCCCAGCCGCCTGTGGGCGATCTGCGCTGGAAAGAACCGCAGCCGGCCAAAAACTGGAGCGGGGTTCTCAAAGCCGATCATTTCGGCCCAAATGCCATGCAGAAGAATGTGTTCGGCGATATGAAGTTTCGCTCATCAGGCATGAGCGAGGATTGCCTGTATCTGAATGTAT
>DASZWG010000370.1:0-6242 GCA_035546675.1 Mucilaginibacter sp.
ACCATCTATTTTGCCAGCGTGAACTATACCATGCATTTCCCCGAATCGGCCACCTCGCTGATCGATCCTGACGGTGCATGCGTCGCTTACCAGCCTTACAGTCAAACCGGGGTGCTGGTAGCCGACATCGACCCGGAAAAAGCAACGGGTTTGCTGGCCAAAAGGTTCAAACCCTGGCTGTATTCGGAATACGCTGACCCGGACGCGGCAAAGTAATTTTATTTGTTCGGGTATAAAGACTTATATTCGGTATACCAATTCACGCCAATTATGAAATCTGCCGCCTTGTTGGCAGCGCTGCTGCTTTGTTTATCCGTTTCCGGTTTTAAAAGTCCGGAAACGGATCACTGGAAATCCCTGTTTAACGGCAAGGACCTTTCAGGCTGGGACACCTACATCGGGCCCGACCTGGACGATAAGGGTAAATTCATCACGGGCGTTCCTCTCGGGCTGAACAACGACCCCCGGCATGTATTTACCGTCGTAAAAATGGACGGCGGTAACGTGATCCATATCTCAGGCCAGAACTGGGGCGCCATCTCCACCAAAAAGGAATACGAAAACTATCATCTGCGGCTGCAGTTTAAATGGGGCAACCTGCTCTGGGGACCCAAGAAGGGCCAGAAAAAGGATAGCGGGGTATTGTATCATTCGGTAGGCAAATATGGCGCAGACTATGGCGCCTGGATGCGTTCGCAGGAGTTCCAGGTCGAGCAGGGCAATTGCGGCGATTACTGGGGCGTTGCGGGCGGCATGGCCGATATACCGGTGGTGAAAAGGTCGGAAACCGAATATGTGTACGATCCGCACGGAACCATGACCACCTTTAGCCAGGATGCCAAACCGCAGGGCCGTCACTGCATTAAACAGGGTGATGCCGAAAACCCTACCGGCGAATGGAACACTATCGACCTGTATTGCCACGGCGATACCAGCATACACATGGTGAACGGCAAGGTGATGATGATGCTGTACCGCAACCGCCAGGATGATAACGGGAACGAAACGCCGCTCACCAGGGGAAAGATACAGATACAGTCGGAAGGTGCGGAAGTGTATTACCGGAACATCGAAATTCAGCCTATTGAACGGCTGCCGGCCGAACTTTTAAAGTAACCTCAAACTTAAAAATGAGACCGTATGAAAAGAAAAAAATTCATACAATTGGGTACAGCCGTGATGACGGCGCCATTGGTATCAAGATTAGACAATATGGGATTTGCGAATTTACCGGAACCACAGGAAAGACTGACCAACTGGGCGGGAAATCTCACCTACGGTACGGCTAATGTGCAATACCCGAAGTCGGTAGCGGAGGTACAGTACCTGGTAAAAAAACACGGCAAGTTAAAAGCGTTGGGCACGCGGCATTGTTTTAATACCATTGCCGACAGCCGCGACGATCTGCTTTCGACCAAAGAACTGAACAAAGTCGTTTCGCTCGATACCAAAGCGCATACGGTTACCGTTGAAGGCGGCATCAAATATGGCGAACTTGCACCCTGGCTCGATAAACAGGGTTATGCCCTGCACAACCTGGCCTCGCTCCCGCATATTTCGGTCGCGGGTTCGGTCACGACCGCTACGCACGGCTCGGGCATTAAAAACGGCAACTTATCATCGGCGGTTACTGCCCTCGAGCTGCTAAAAGCGGATGGCAGCATCACACATCTTTCAAAAGCAGCGGATGGCGAAAAATTCAATGCCGCCGTGGTGGGTTTGGGAGCGTTGGGGGTGATCACCAAAGTTACGCTGCAGGTGCAGCCAACCTACATGGTTGCCCAGCGGGTGTTCCTGGAGTTGCCCGTGTCGCAACTGAAACAGCATTTTGCAGAGATCATGTCGGCCGGGTACAGTGTGAGCCTGTTCACCGACTGGCAAGGCGACCGCATCAGCGAGGTGTGGATCAAAAGCCGTATCGGAACGGATAAAGAGCAAAACCAGCCCGATTTTTACGGCGCTAAAGCAGCCACCAAAAACCTGCATCCTATTATGGATCACCCGGCCGAAAGCTGCACCGAACAGATGGGCGTACCCGGTCCCTGGTACGAGCGCCTGCCCCACTTTAAAATGGGTTTTACCCCCAGCAGCGGCAAGGAACTGCAATCGGAATATTTTGTGCCGCTGCATCATGCTGTGGAAGCCATCGAAGCTGTTTCGAAACTTGGCAAACAGGTTGGGCCGCACTTGTTCATTACCGAAATCCGCACCATCGCCGCCGATCATTTTTGGATGAGCCCCTGTCACAACCAAACATCGGTTACCATCCATTTTACCTGGAAGCAGGACACCGAAGCCGTAATGAAACTGCTGCCTTTGATTGAAAAGGAGCTGTCGCCATTCGGCGTCAGACCGCATTGGGGTAAGATATTCACAATCTCCCCCAAAGTATTGCACGCGCGCTACGAAAGGATGGACGACTTCAAAAAACTGGTGGCAGAATACGACCCGGCGGGAAAATTCAGGAACGCCTTCCTCGCGCACAACTTGTATTCATAAAATACCGGCAGCATGTTCATTTCCGCTCATCCATATTTACGGGCTCAATAAATATCTGCTTGATGCGCGGAAATTCTTTACGGATGCTCTTGATGATCCGTTCGATGGCATCGGTGATCTGGTGCGTCGTCAGGTCGTCTTTAAAAACGGTATTAAGTTGCAGGATGACTTCTTCCGGCGAAAGGTACATGGATAAATGCCGCTTTACCTTTAGAACAGCAGCATCCTCTTCGGTAATGGTGATAATGCGTTTCAGCGTTTTTTTGCTGGTCGTTTCACCCATCAGCAGGCTTTTGCTTTCACGAACCATCAGCAGCGAGATCACGATCAGCATGGCGCCTATGGCCATGGAAGCGATTGCGTCATAATGGGGATTATGATACACACTTTCGAGGAAGATGCCGAGGAAGGCGATGATCAAACCCAGCATATCGCCTGCATCTCCGAGCAGGGTAATAAAGGTCGAAGGGTCTTTACTTTGCTCGATAGCCGCCAGGAACGACATCCGGCCACGCTCCTTATTGAAGACCCTGAGTACCGAGAACATGGATACCGAAGTAAACAGGAATGCAATGATCAGGATCACATAGTTCCAGGCTATGCTTCCCTCATAGACGGGGTGATCATAACGCTGCAAACCCTCGTAAAACGAAAGGCATCCTCCTACGATAAAAATGATCAGCGAAACGATAAACGACCAGAAATACAACTCGCGGCCATAACCGAAAGGGTGGTCGTCATCGGCCTTTCGCCTGCTCGACCGCACACCCCAGATCAGCAATAACTGGCTCGCGGCGTCGATCAGGGAATGGATACCTTCCGATACCATAGACGAACTTCCGGTGAAGAATGCCGCGATAAACTTGGAGATTGCTATCAGCATATCTGCTGCCAGGGAAATGTATATAAAAGGCCTCGATTCCATTGCGGCTATTAAATTAACAATTCCAGCCGCAACATATTATACACATATTTAATATTAATATAATTAATTAAAGAGAAATTTTTTGAAATAAACTACGCTATGGCATGGCATTTGCTGACATTTTAATGACACACTTAATCCCATGAAAAAATTTACTTTTCTTCCATTATTCGCGTTTATCTTTTTTGCGGCATGTAAAAAAGATCACATTTCAAATCCTAATACCAATATCAGTAACAACACAAAAGAAACAGATACACTGACGGGAACCATTACTGCTGATAAAACTCTTGACGCCAGCAAGAACTATTTCCTGGAAGGACAGGTGTATGTTAAAAACAACGCTACGCTTACCATTCCTGCCGGAATAACGGTGTATGCCCAGGTGAACAGCGATGCATCGGCCAAAAGCGCCCTGATCATCACCCAGGGATCAAAAATATACATCAACGGTACGGCCGATAAACCGGTAGTGTTTACTTCGGCCGCTAAAAACCCGGCTCCCGGCGACTGGGCCGCCATTATTTTGCTGGGAAAAGCTCCGACCAATACAAAAACCGGAATTGTGGAAGGCTTTACCGCCATCAGCGACAATATGTACGGCGGTAATGTTCCGGATGATAACTCAGGATCCATTACTTACCTGCGTATAGAATATACGGGCGGTATGAATCCCCCGGCCGAGGATGAGTGGGTGGTTGACAAAGCCAGCGGACTTGTACTGGCCAGCGTAGGCTCGGGCACCAGGATCGACAACGTGATGGTAAAATATTCCAATGACGATAGCTTCCAGTTTGTGGGCGGCACAGTAAATGCCTCGCACCTGATCAGCTATAACTGCGGCGATGACGACTTTGATTTTGACCTGGGGTATGAAGGGGATCTCCAGTTCCTGATCGGGTATCGTACACAGGCTTCATCACAGGCACTGAGAGCAAACGGCGTTGAAAGCTACAACGATCAATACCCAACTGATAATCAACCATATACACGCCCCGTTATTTCGAACATGACGATCATCGGTCCGCAGGGTGTACAAACGGTAAAAACCAATCTTAATCAGGGTGTTTACATCCGTAAAGGCACACGCTTCGATATACGTAACTCGATCGTGGCCGAATACCCTGAGGGCGCATTGATGGTTTGCAATAAAACCCGTCCGATATTGCTGGCCGATACAGGTTCTGAATTCAGGTACAACCTGGTACAGACCGACACCACCGCAAGGACATTTTGCTGGGATAAATCCACAGCGGTTGTAGCCGACCCTGTCCTGACCACTTTTGCAACCAATACGACGAACGATGACAGCATACTGGTAGCTTCAGGTGATTTTAAGCTGCAGGATATGTATGCTTCGGGCGCACCCGATCTTACACCCGCCGGCGGTTCACCGGCATTGTCGGGCGCAGTATTTACGGGTACCGATTTTTCTAATGCATTTTTCACCCAAACCACTTATCGCGGCGCCATAGGAACTATGAACTGGGCCGCAGCAAGTAACTGGGCAAACTGGAAGTAAACCGGAATTGCCGGATCAAATAAAAAGGCTGCCCTTTTAGGCGGCCTTTTTATTTGGCTGTTACCGCTTCTGTACGCACAGCAGTGTGCGCCAACGAAAGGACACTGTTAAACTTACCCGTTATACCCCGGGTCAAACTCTACGATCCATTCAATACCATATTTATCCCTGAACATTCCGGCGTATGTACCCCATGGACTGTCGCCGATGGGTCCTTCCACGTCTCCGCCGGCCGATAATCCGTTAAATATTTTACCGGCTTCTTCACGGCTTTCGGCATTCACGTAGATTTTTGACCGGTTTTCATTTTCGCTTACCCGCCCTAAAAATCCAGGAACGTCGTTGGCTATTAATACATTGCTTTTGCCGAGCGGCAAGCCGATGTACATTATTTTATTGGCCTCATCTTCGGCTACCTGAAATTCAGGGCCTGATAAATCTTTAAAACGGATGATCTTTGTAAACTCGCCGCCAAAAACTGATTTGTAAAAAGTGAATGCTTCTTCGGCATTGCCATTGAAGTTGATCCAGGGATTAATTGCTCTCATAACTGTTGTTTTTTTAATGTGATTTTGAATTTTCTTTTTATGATTTTACGATAGGGTTGACAACAGGTCATCCAGGTATTCTAACATCATCGTATACCCTATCCTGAAACCATCCGATAAACTTTCCATCCGCTCAAGCGATTCGTTAAAAATGGAGATACACACTTTTGTTCTGCCATTTTGTTCGCTGAAATGGTGGTCCCATTCAGAACCGGTCGGTTCGGGATTTTCGTCTTTGTCTGCAAAGGCGTTGTACAGCTTAAAATTGGTTTTCGGCGTAATGGAAGTGTATTCCTGCAATACCCAGCGCTCCTGCCCGTCGGGACTTATCATGGCATAAAATCTTCTCCCTCCAACTTTAAAATCCAGGTATTTCGTTTTGCAGCGCATAGGCGCAGGCGCTCCCCATTGGTCCAGCAGCTCGGCTTTGGTAAAGGCATCCCATACTAAAGATTGCCCGGCGTTAAATTCCCGGGTTATGTAAATGGTTTTCGCGGCTTTATCCACGCTGAAATCAAATAGCAAATTGTTGTTCATTTTTTCTGTTCTCTAATTGTTGTTAATAATTGGTCAAGCTGGTTAAACTGAGTTTCCCAGTTTTGCCTGAATTGGGCTAACCAGTGGTCAAATTCCTGCATTTTTTTTGCGTTAAAATGATAATAAATCTCCCTGCCGCTATGCTCAGGTTTAATTAATTCGCATTCGTGCAACACCTTAATATGCTTTGAGACCGCCTGGCGGGTCATAT